>NZ_KV821015.1:0-391 GCF_001815555.1 Corynebacterium sp. HMSC073D01
GCTTCTTATCCAGGTACCGTCAAAAAAACTTCGTCCCTGACGAAAGGAGTTTACAACCCGAAGGCCTTCATCCCCCACACGGCGTCGCTGCATCAGGCTTCCGCCCATTGTGCAAAATTCCCCACTGCTGCCTCCCGTAGGAGTCTGGGCCGTATCTCAGTCCCAATGTGGCCGCACACCCTCTCAGGCCGGCTACCCGTCGCCGCCTTGGTAGGCCATTACCCCACCAACAAGCTGATAGGCCGCAAGCTCATCCCACACCAGAAAAACCTTTCCACCACACCAACCACGATGCGGTCCTATAGGGTATTAGACCCAGTTTCCCAAGCTTATCCCCCAGTGCAGGGCAGATCACTTACGTGTTACTCACCCGTTCGCCACTCGAGCACCC
>NZ_KV821016.1:0-701 GCF_001815555.1 Corynebacterium sp. HMSC073D01
GCACTGTTCTGGCATCTGTGCCGTTTTCCTGGGTGGCGAAGGCTTGTGTCCCCACATCCAACCTCGTGGCATCATCAATAACCTGGTAGATCGTTATTTGTGTATGATGCAAATCAAACAGGCGGTAGATCATCGCATCGATTTGCCACAACTCATTGGCCGCACCCCGAGCAAACCTTTTAAGCGAGGAACGTGGCCGTTTCCTCGCGTTTTCTTCTGTCACCCCATGCACACTCAAAACCCGGGCAATCGTAGACCGCGACGGCCCATCCAACCTGTTATTCTCATCCATCAACGCGTAGTAGATCGACCAAGGACCATAGTCAGACCCAAACTTCTTCAACCGTTCACGAGTCTCAAGGATGAGCCTATGGTCATCATCATCGAATTTAGCGTGCGGAATGTGAGGAACCGTGGAGTCAGGGATAATCCCAGCCTCCCCACGCTCCTTCACCCGTTTCTTGATGTTGTAGTAGGTCTGCCGGGAACAACCAACCTCCCGACAAAACTGGCGGACAGTTTTACCATCGCGAACCGGATCGAAAGACGCGATCCGCTTACGCAAAGAAAGTGAAATACTCATCTAGCCATTGCACACAAAAAGTGTCCAAAAACTATTAAGACACAATGTCCACAAACCTCTTAGACTCCATGTCCAAAAAGTCATTGGACTCCGTGTCCAAAAACTAGTGAGACATCAC
>NZ_KV821017.1:0-316 GCF_001815555.1 Corynebacterium sp. HMSC073D01
GCATTGACGAGGTTGCAGCCGAGTTAGGTATCGCCGACCTGTTGGAATCCCGCGTCACACAACTGTCGGGTGGGCAGATGCAACGCGTGGCCTGCGCCGTCGCCATGTGCAACAACACGTCGCTGATCGTGTTCGACGAACCGACCGCGAACTTGTCCGCTGACGTTATCGACCAACTCGCCACACTCATCGCCAGGCTCAAAGCCGATGGACACACCATCATCATTGCTGAACACCGGCTAAGTTTCCTTTCCGGGATTGCTGACCGTGTCTACTGCTTCGACAAAGGCAACATCGCCCTCACCGCAACCGGCGA
>NZ_KV821018.1:0-11856 GCF_001815555.1 Corynebacterium sp. HMSC073D01
GTGGCGGTGTCTCTTTTGCGGCCCGTCTGTTTCCATCTGGCGTGTGTGGGGAGCCGGTTGGGCCGCTTTTGGGTGTCGCGGCGTTCCTTTTGCAGCCCATCCGTTTCTGAAACCCGGGTGTTTGCACAAGGATGGGCCGCTTTCACTCAGGGGGTAACACACGCTAACGGGAGTCCCCTTTCAGCGTGAAATTCCTCAGAGACATGTTGTGGGCTGTGTCGAATCTGTAATATTTTCCTTAGACATTCATGGAAGCAGCAGGGTGATGTCTGACGGAAAAGAGCGACGGTGCTATGAAAGCTCAAATAGTGGAACGACGACGACTAGTGATCCGCTTTTTTGGGATATGTGTGGTGCTTTTAGGGCTACTCGTTCTGTGGGGTTGTAGTGCTCACGAGCCGACAGACCCGAGAGTAGAGCGGAGCGCGGAATCAAAAAATATTCCCCTCCTCCCCATGGATGTCGCAGTATTCGGTGCTGCTACGCCCGCAATGGATTATTCGGCTAAAGATGTGTGGTTTCTCTCAAATGAAAAAGGCGAATACAAAGTAACAGAAAGGGAGCAGATTTATCCTCCGACCTTTGTCAGGGGCGTGGAGGACACGTTCGCCATTATGCAAGAGGGAAATCTCCTTTTGGTGAACAGAAACGGTGAGACCGTCGCTTCACTGCCATCAGGGATGGACTCGTGGGGCATGCTCAGAGGAACTCGATCCGAGGACGGTCGCTATGTGGCCATGCTTACCTACTCTGATGATGCCGATGCTGCTCTCGTATTAAGTGATGGGCAGCAGGCTAAAGCCCAACCTCATCCCCTTGAAGTAGGGGGCATGTATATATCCAACGATGGGACCGTTTTTACTGCCACTCAAACCACGAAATTAGACTCGTCGGACCGGTCCAACGAGTTTTGCATACGGTGGTTTTCATTAGACACCGAGATGGAATCGCAGTGTCTCTCCATGGCCGAAGGGCGCAATTTTAGCTTTGCAGTCGTTGGACTGATAGATAGAGAACCGTGGACACTCGTGTATTGGTATTCCGATGATGATTCTGGTTTTAGCCTTTACAAATTCCGTGATGGCACGTGGGAGTTTGACCGGGAGCTGGAAGGGATGAAGATCGATCCACGTGAGACTGGATATATTGAGAGGGAGATGTACTACAGGGGCAGTGTGTATCTGCTCACGGATAAGCCCAGCATCATACGTTTCGCATTTCCTGATGGGAACACCACCAGTGTGAACATGGATTTCCAGGATTTGAGTGACCTCATGACTGGGACGATGATCTCCTCGACGATCGACAACAACATTGTTAGCCTCATTTTCTATCGCGACAAGAATCTTGTGGCGGGGCAATATGTGAGTTCATTCAACGTTGAAGACCCGTCAAAGAGAGTTGAGCCGTGGGATATTCCGCCGGAAGTAGTGGATTCAGGTGAGGCAAGTGTTCGTGCAGTTTATACGCTTTTCATCACCGACGAGAAAACTTGCTCGATGTTAGGGGCAGAATAGGGGCGGTGCGTGCCTCCGCTGACGTCTTTGAGTTGAACGGCAGAACAATCGCAGAAGCCGTGACATACGTATCTGTGCTGGTGCCAGTCCTGAAAGGCGGAGCAGCAGGCGTGATAGCCGGCGGCGACTAAGCGCTGTTTTCTATTTTCGTATGTTTTGAATTATCCTTTATTACCACATGCCCTCCTGGGAGGTTTGCAGAGGGTTCGGTTTTTGTTAGCCGGGCCAGTTCATTGCAGCGCGCAGGCAGGGCGTTTCCCTGGTTAGGGCGAAATGCGCACACGTGTTATAGGCACAGGCGAGAGTCGGCCGGGAAATGGTTGAGAAAGACGGACGAAGAGAAAGCAAAGATAGCGTTTTATGGCAGGCGAAGAAGGCTCCAAGGTCGAAGCATTGACGGAGTCTGCCCCGGAGAAGGGGCGGATTACCTTCGTCGGTGCTGGTCCAGGCAACCCTGACCTGCTCACGGTCACTGCGCGCAACGTGCTGGCGAACACTGCCTATGCCCTCGTTGAGCCGTCGGTTTCTGACGGCGTAACCGCAGTAATCGGGGCCGAGTTGCCCGTGCCGCCGCAGAAGAAAAAGGAGGCCGAGGAGGCCTACGAAAAGCTGTGTGCGGAGGCGAAGGCAGGGGGCGCACGCCGTCGCCCGCCGCGGCCGGCACCGCCAACGGCAGCAGAGATTACACAGATGCCCGCAGCGGACCCGGATAAGTCCGCCGATTGGCTGAAGCAGAAGTCAGATGAGGGGATCGACGTGGTGCGGGTTGTCAATGGCAATCCGCTGTCCAACCCGGCGGTTCTCGCGGAGATCAACACCGTGACGGAGCGTGGCCTCGATTTCCACATCGTGCCGGGAATGAGTCTCCCGGCGACGGTGCCGATGTTCGCGGGTATCACGCTGGACTCGAACTACACAAAGGTGGATCTCACCCGCGATGAGCAGGTGAATTGGAAGGGTCTGGCATCCGCGCCGCAGCCACTGGTGCTGCAGGCGGAGGCCGAGCACCTGCCCACCATTTCTGATAAGCTGCAGGCAGAGGGGCTGCCGAGCGTGACACCGGCGACGGTGACCGTGCACGGCACCACGCGCCTGCAGCGCACGCACGACACGACGCTCGCGAACCTCGGCAAGCTCGACGGTGACCTGCCGGGCGAACTCGTCGTCACGTTGGGCAAGGGCGTCGATGACCGCACGAAATACTCCTGGTGGGAGTCTCGCCCGCTGTACGGCTGGCGCGTCCT
This sequence comes from Corynebacterium sp. HMSC073D01, assembly GCF_001815555.1. Classification (NCBI taxonomy): domain Bacteria; kingdom Bacillati; phylum Actinomycetota; class Actinomycetes; order Mycobacteriales; family Corynebacteriaceae; genus Corynebacterium; species Corynebacterium sp. HMSC073D01. Next base: position 2,762 of record NZ_KV821018.1, read on the forward strand.
CGTGCCGCGTTCGAAGGAGCAGGCCGGCCCGATGTCGGCACGCCTTGCGTCCCACGGCGCGATCCCGCAGGAGGTGCCCACGATTTCTGTGGAGCCGCCGCGCAACCCCGCGCAGATGGATCGAGCGATCAAGGGCATCGTTGAGGGCCGCTACGAGTGGGTTGTTCTCACCAGCGTCAACGCAGTGAAGGCCCTGTGGCGCAAGGTGACCGCGTTCGGTCTGGATGCGCGCAGCTTCGCGGGCGTGAAGTTCGCGGCCGTCGGCGCGAAAACCGCCGAGAAGATTGCCTCCCTGGGCATCACGCCGGAGCTCATGCCGCCGTCGCGGAAGCAAAACGCGCACGGCTTGGTCGAGGTATTCCCCGAGTACGACGAGGACATCGACCCCGTCGGCCGCGTCTTCATGCCGCGCGCCGATATTGCGACGGACGTCGTGGCTGAGGGCCTGAAGGACCTGGGCTGGGAAGTGGACGATATCACCGCCTACCGCACGGTTCGCGCCGCGCCGCCGAGCGTGGAAATCCGTGACATGATCAAGTCCGGTGGCTTTGACGCTGTCTGTTTCACCAGTTCTTCCACGGTGAAGAACCTGGTGGGCATCGCCGGCAAGCCGCATTCCCGCACGATCATCGCCTGCATCGGCCCGGCCACCGCCGCCACCGCCAAGGAGATGGGGCTGCGCGTCGATGTTGTTCCGGAGACCGCGTCCATCGTCTCGCTTGTCGACGCGCTAGCTGACCACGTGGCTGGTCTTCGTGCTGCGGGTACGCTCCCCGCGCCGAGGAAGAAGCGTCGGACTCGCAAGAAGAACACGCAATAGTAGGGTAGGGGGCATGACTAAGCTGACGTTTCGTCCCCGACGCCTTCGCGTAAACCCCGCCATGCGGGAGCTGACAGCGGAGACGCATCTCCACCGTTCTGACCTGATTTACCCGATGTTCGTGGCCGAGGGAATCGACTCCCCACAGGAGATCTCCTCCATGCCCGGGCAGTACCAGCACACGCTTGACTCCCTGGTGAAAGCCGTCGAAGAGGCGGCTAACGCCGGCGTGCTCTGCGTCGACCTGTTCGGCATTCCCACCCACAAGGATGCCACCGGCTCCCAGGCGTGGGCGGAAGACGGAATCCTCAACAAGGGCGTTGCCCGGCTGCGCCAGGAGTTCGGCGACGATGTCCTCGTCATGGCCGATACCTGCCTCGACGAGTTCACCGACCACGGCCACTGTGGCGTGGTGACGGAGGATGGACGCGTCGACAACGATCCGACGGTGGAGCTCTACCAGAAGATGGCGGTCTCCCAGGCGCGCGCCGGCGCCCACATCGTCAGCCCCTCGGGCATGATGGACGGCCAGATCAGCGCGATCCGCGATGCTCTCGATGAGAACGGCTTCGAGGACGTCGCTATCATGGCCTACTCGGCCAAGTACGCCTCTGCGTTCTACGGCCCGTTCCGTGAGGCCGTGGACTCTTCGCTCAAGGGCGACCGCAAGACCTACCAGCAGGATCCGCGCAACTTCCGCGAGTCCATCAAGGAAGTGGAACTGGATATCGCCGAGGGCGCGGATATGGTCATGGTGAAGCCGGGCCTGCCGTACCTCGACGTTCTTGCAGCTGTTGCTGAAATGTCCACCGTTCCCGTGGCGAGCTACCAGGTCTCCGGCGAATACGCGATGATCGAGGCTGCGGCGGCCAATGGCTGGATCGACCGCGATAGGATCATTATGGAATCCTTGTCTTCCATCAAGCGCGCAGGCGCAGATCAGATTCTCACATACTACGCAGTAGAGGTAGCAAAGAAACTGTGACAACCACCGACGAGCAGACCATCCCCGCTACCGTAACGCTCGCGTTGCGGTGCTGGGCGGTGTTAGCCGGCGCAAAGTTCTTGGCACTCGTGTTCCAGGGCGTTGCCGGCCTGTACCCGCAATCCGCAGCACGGGAGACGCTAGGGGAGAACATCCCCGAGGGCATCGATCCTGCGGTTTATGCCAAGTTGGCTGGATTCACGGGTCTGGTTCTCAATTCCGCTTTTGGCTTGCTCTTCGCTGGGCTCATCGGCTTCTTCGCCTACCGGGTATGGCAGGGCAAGAAGCAGGCGTTTTCTGCTAATTTCACCCTCCAGCTGTTCAGCGGCATCCTCATCATCGACGCAGCGATGGGGATCACCGTCGCCACGGCGTTGGGTGTTCCCACATGGTTGACGCTGGCTATCGGCTGGGTGCAGATTCTCATCCTTGTCTCTGCGGTGATGGGCATCTACTTCAGCACTCGACATGACACGCGGACGTGGGTGGAAGCCCACCGCGAAATAGAGCAGCGGAGGCGATAACATGCCAGAGATGTTCCCCTCCATGTACAGGCCGGAAATGAATAATAACCGGCCGACACCGATGGGCTATCCAGCCTCATTGACGGCCAGCTTCTTCCTGTTCATCATCACGGCCATCCTCATGATGGTGGCGGGCCTTGTCCTTGCCACCTCGGGGTACACGGGTCCGATAGATGTGGACCCTAGTTTCCGTGTCGTCGTCGTCCGCAACCAGAAGATTGTGGCCATCTTCAACATTGTGGTGGCACTCATTATCTCCATCCTGGCCTCGCAGCTGCGCCGTGGTTCCACCATGTCGCGACGCTGGCTGGCGATTGTCGCGCTGGTAGCCGTCATCGGCAATCTCATCGCCTTTGTGGTGAAAGCAGGCGGTTTTGTTTTGGGAGTCATCCCCGTTCTGTTGGCTTTCGCTGCGCTGCTCATGTACACCTCGACGGCATCGGCGTATTTTGATCGCATCCGAGGTCTGAATGACTGACCTGAATTCTGTCGGCGAGCGTATCGCAGAGGCTAAGGCTGCCGCTGCCAAGATCGGCATTCACTATGATCGCCCGCGCAGACACAGCATCCGCGTCACCGATCCAGATCAGCCCTGGCGGGGAAATAACCTGACAAGCTACGGTCTGGAGATCGAGGGCCTCAACAACTCCGCCGATGTCTCCCAGGTCATCCGCCTGCTCGAGGAGTCGCCGGGTGTCCAGGTGAGCCTCAACTTCCTCAACTCCGTTGCGTGGGTGACGGCTCCCGATATTGTCTCGCCGTCGTTCCTCATTGAGCGCCTCAAGGAGAGCGGTTTTGAAGCCCAGCTCACCCCTGGTTCCCTCCAGCGGCGCGCGCGCCACCGTGATCTGTCGGAGCACACGCGCTTCATCCGTGAGCACGCGCCCGTAGGGGCTTTTCGACGCTATGGTCGTCTTCCTCGCTCCGAAGAGTTACGGCTCCAGCGCCTCCGCTCGGCAACGGCTCCCGAGCGTTCGTCTGGTTTTCTCCGCGCCAGGCATCCCATTGCCCACCGCGACGAGGCCACAGGCTACGAGGTGTTGTTCACCGCCCGCGAGTTGATCACCAAGTGGCGGCTCATCATCAGTGTCATTTTTACGCTGCCCATCCTCATCATGAGCTACAGCGAATCGCTGCAGTTCGACTACTGGCAGTACGCTTGCCTGGCGCTGGCAATCCCCGTTGTCACGTACTGTGCGTGGCCGTTCCACCGCGCTGCCCTCGGCGGTTTCCGCCGTGGCATGTCGGCGCTTGATGCGGCGAGCTCGTTGGCGATTATCGCCGCCTTTTGTTGGAGTATTTTCCTCCTCGCCTGCACCCCTGCGGGAAGTATCGGCTGGGAGTCCACGCCAAGCATGTTCGCCTACGATTACCGGCGCATCACCGATGGCGAGCTGTTTCTCGACGTGGCCTGCGGCACGACCGTGCTGCTCCTCTTCGGCCGCATCCTTTCCAGGCGGACCCGCTCGAATCTGTTGGAGGATTGGTCACAGCGCGAGGTTATCACTGATGTCCCCGTAACCGTTGTGCGCCGAAGCCACAAGACAGGTAAGCCCACCCGCACGACGCTGCCGATCTCCGAGGTTCGTAACGGCGATGACATCATCGTGCCCACTGGTGCCATGATCCCTGCTGACGGCTACGTCATCGGTGGTGCCGGCGAGGTGGAGCACACCTTTATCCACAACGGCACCCGCTACCGTGTAAAAGTCAACTCCCAGGTTTTTGCCGGTTCCCTCAACCAGGGTGGGCCACTGAAGATCCGAGTCACCAAGACAGGATCGCAGACCCGATTGGCCGGTATCAGGCGCTGGCTGGCGCAGGCGACGCAGTACTCCAATCGTTCCACCTATATCGCCACCAAGTCCGCCTCGATGCTGGTCCCGGCGGCGCTCACCATCGCCGTCTTGGATTTCGGGCTGTGGTGGCTGATTTCCAACAACCTCAACGCCTCCTTCGCCTCAGCACTCGCCGTGCTTGCATCCGTGGGGCCGGTCGCCATGGCCTTGTCCACATCGCTGGCGATGCGGTTGGGACTGGAAAACTGTGCGCGTAAAGGCATCCTCGTGCGCAACACGGAGACGATGCGCAAGCTCGACGATGTCGATACCGTCATCTTCAACAGGGTAGGCACGCTCGCCACCGGCGAACCGACCGTCGAGTCGATCACCGCCGCCCGTGGCGAGGATTCGGAGCTTGTCCTCCGCGTTGCCGGGGCACTAGCAATGGAGTCCCAACACCCCGCCTCGCGCGCCATCGTCCGCGCCGCCCGCGAGGCTCGCGATGCCGGCACGGGTGGCGACGACATCCCGCACTGGATTGACGTGGACGATCTCACCGTCACGAATGCGGGATCGTTTGTCGGCATGGTCACTATCCCCAATAAGGACGGCGAGCTCGTCACCGTCGACGCCGAGTTGTGGCGCCCGCGCGAGCTTTCTGAACTGCGTGGCCGCCTCGGCTCCGTCGCCATCTCCGGTGGTGCCCCGCTGATTGTTAACTGGGACGGCAAGACCCGCGGTGTTATCCTCCTCCACGACACGATCAAGGAGGATGCCGAGGAATCCATTGAAGACCTGGAGACAATGGGTCTGGAGACGATCATGATCTCCCGCGATATCTACCCCGTGGCGCGACGGTTCGCCGACACCCTCGGCGTGTCCAAGGTCCTTGCCGGCATTGCTCCCGGCAAGAAGGATCTCGCCGTCCGCAGCGTCCACACAGCCGGTGCCAATGTCGCGATGATTGGCGATTCCTCCGTCCTCCCCTGCCTGCGCGTCGCCGATGTGGGTGTGCTGTTCGGCACCGGCGAGTCCCTGAACACGAAGGAAGCGGACGTGGTCCTATTCCGCGACGATGCCCGCTCCATCCCGGAGATGATGGCCTTGGCGCGCCGGGTATCGGCTGTGGCGGACAGGAACATTGTCTTTGCCTGGGCCTATAACATTGCCGCGATGGTTGCGTCCATCGCCGGTGTGCTGCATCCGATGGTTGCCACGCTGCTCATGGTGGGTTCCTCCCTCGTGATTGAGGGGGTCTCGTCCCGCGTGCGAAACTATTAGGGCACAATGGGGGGTTATGAACCGCAGACAGCTGACCCATGCACCGCTACTTCAAGCCGCCCGCGGCGAAACCCCCGACCACACCCCTGTGTGGTTCATGCGCCAGGCGGGGCGCAGCCTCCCCGAATACCGTGAGATCCGCGCAAATATAGGGATGCTCGACTCCTGTTTTAACCCGGAGCTTCTCGCCGAGATCACCCTGCAGCCCGTGCGCCGACACGGCGTCGACGGCGCGATCCTATTCTCGGACATCGTCGTCCCACTGAAGGCCGCCGGTGTAAAACTGGATATCATCCCCGGCCGTGGCCCCGTCCTCGATCATCCGCTGCGCACTCGCGCCAATATCGAGGCACTGCCGGTTCTCGAGCACGAGATCACCGAGGTGGCGCAGGGCATCGAGATCATCCTCGACGAGCTGACGGATACGCAGACGCTCATCGGCTTCGTCGGTGCGCCATTCACTCTGGCGAGCTACCTCGTAGAAGGCGGCCCGAGCAAGAACCACATTCACACGAAGACCCTCATGCACAATGAGCCTGAGACGTGGAAACTGCTCATGGAGAAGATCACCGCCACGGTGACGGCCTTCCTGCAGACGCAGATGCACGCAGGTATCGACGCCATGCAGCTTTTCGACTCCTGGGCAGGATTTCTTTCTGAACATGATTACAGGCGCTTTGTACAGCCTTACTCCGCCCGTATCCTGGAGGCAGCGCGCGAGATCCCCCGCATCCACTTCGGCGTGGGCACGGGCGAGTTGCTCCCAGACATGGCGGCCGCCGGCGCCGATGTAGTCGGCGTGGATTGGCGTGTACCCCTGGATCGGGCGGCCGAGCGTATCCATCGCGTGTCCGGCCGAGCCACGGGCCTGCAGGGCAACCTCGATCCGGCAATCCTCTTCGCGGGCGAAAAGACCATTGCCGATGAGATCGCGCGCATTACGTCAGAAGCCAATGCTGCTATCAGCTCCGGTGATGCTGTTGGGCACATTTTTAACCTGGGGCACGGTGTTCTCCCGGAAACAGACCCAGATGTCATCACCCGTGCTGTGGAATTGATACATCGCTAGTGCTGCTACAAGTAGGAAATTCCTAGGTTCCACGTGCCTTCGCGCCATGTGTCCCGCGCGGCATATACTGGGAACAGGCAAGAAAATAGGATAGTAGCCGAACAAAGCTACCTCACGCGAGCCCGGATGCTGCGGGTACAAGGATGTCAACGCGCAGGTGGATAAACACCGCTAGAACTCAAGCACTAGGAGTCGCTTGACTCAACAACCCGGCGCCCAGAGGCGCAGCTCTCCGTGGGAGCTAGCCACCTCCTGGAACGCCGGCAAAGAACCCATGGATGGCCCGCACATTCTCCCAAGGTATGAGCAACACCCCAGCTCTGCCGTAGGCAAATCGGAAAATATGAAATGCCGCGCGTGTGAGATCGCCTGCGCACCATCTCAGCGAATTTCCAATGTGACAGCACGGGAAAACTCTTGGCACGGCAGAAACCGTAGCTCTCAAACCGCCGGCGTGGCTGGGAAACGGCGCCTAAGCGCACCGGGTGAAGAACAAAGGTATGGCCAGAGAAGGATCGAGGTTGAGCCATTTCACCACGTTTGGTGGTGCACACCTGGATAGCCTGTTCGGTTCCTGGTATGGAGCACGACGCGTTGGTGCAACACATGAGCGCGACCCGTTACTGAGGTAGATGTAGGGGAGAGCGGTTACGTACCGATGCCCCCGAGCTTCAAGGCACCACAATGAATCACGCATGCATAAAGGGAATGTGGGGCCTACTCGTCACCGGCAGTCCCTCCAGGTCGCACAATGAACGCAGCCGGGCGCCCGCCAACTATTCGGGGAGAGACAACCCTACCGCGCAGGTGAATGTGGCCGTAGCCGACGCTTACCGCCAGCTCCTAAGCAGGTTTGGGGCCCTGTGCCTGGCGCCTGCAGCAGAAAGATCGAGGGAGGGCTGTCCATAAAAAGTGGCGGAAAGAGTGTATGGCCAAATAATCCCGGCGCGACGGCAAGCGCTGAGAGATTCGTAGAAAAATTGGGATCGTTGCCGTGTGCTAGGGGTGCTCTAAGGCTTGGGTGTACCTCTATATATCGGGAGTTTCTTGGGTTATAGCATAGAAGCTCCCCACATTTTTGGGTTGCGGCGAGACCAGAAAGTGGGAAGGGGCCGTTTATGAATCTCAAAACCAGGAAAACTATGTGAAGGTAAGACATCTAAATGTGGCGAACGGCCAGTGCCTAGGTTGAAAATACTATTCGGTCCCGTATATTCCTAAGAAAAATTCACCATTGGTGTGTACATTGTCAAAATCTCAAAAACCTTCACATAAAGCTGTGAAAGTGCATAGGTAACGTAATTATAAGGGCTAATTGGCGGTCTTAAGTATGTGAAAGTGCTGGTAAAGGCGTAATTGCCGACCTTTAGGTGGGAATTATAAAGGCTAGCGTAAGTTATGAATGACGTTGAATATATAGGAATCGCCAGCACCGAACGGAAGGGTCCTGCGGGAACTTTGCAGTGCAAAACAACTGGTAGAGCCACAAATGGACAAGAAACATACGAGACTTTACGGCCCATTTGCACATTTAAGGTAAGAGGGGATAAGCTGAGAGCAAGATGTGAAGAGACTGATTTTGATGTTAGTTTCTCGCAGGACCATATCCCCGATCAAAATGGAGAATTAAAATGTCAACAACCTCAAGGAAGGGAAGGGGTGTGCTGAAGCGCACCGGCTTTCGCCTTGTTGTAGCTACGGCTACATCCTTGTCGGTCGTTGCAGGTGTCACTGTGGCACCGCATGGACCAGTAACTCCAATCGCGCATGCTGCACCTAAGCTGATTAACAACATGCAGACGCAAGAAGGCTACACGGACCAGAAAGTCTGGGACGTGTATGCCAAAGGGCTTGATTCCACTGCTAACGGTGGTAAAGGTGCGGGGGGTCTCGTCCGTGCCGTGCGCAATGGTCGCTTTGGCATCTGGATTGACCAGAACCAGCAGGCACCTGAGGTGCCAAACGGTTTTGCAGGTTCGGGTAACTATACCAGGGACTGGAAACTATGGGAGCCGGAGGAGAAGGACTTCACTCACACCTGGGGGCCGTACCAAAACGGTGGTGTGCAGTGGGGTGAAATTGAACCTGCACGCAAGATTGCGATCCGTAACCTTCTATGGCGATACATGGATGACTATATCCATGGACGCATGGATGAAGGCAAGGTTAAAGATGCCGCGCTGTACATTCTGGCAGGTACTGATGACCTGGAACAGAAGGGGGATATCAATAAGCGGAAATTCGTGGAGCAGTACTTTAATACCCCGAGAGCCCGTGAACAATTCACCGAGTGGACCGGCTACAAACTTCTCGACGTTGATGGTGGGAAACGTCCTGGTAGTCTTTATGGCGACCAGATCACCCAGGTGGGTTACGAATTTGACAAAGAAGTTCCGCTAATCCCTGGTGCTCCAGAGCTTAAGGTCATCAATCCTAAAGGTTCTATTTCTGAAAACAATCAGAAGGCTATGAAAACTTGGGAGGCAGCTCCCGGTCGCGTCTTGGTTGTCGATTTGGCAGCTATGCTGAAGGACACCGACAATGATGGCTTGCATGATTATGAGGAGAAGAAGCTCGGTACTGATCCGAAGAATCCTGACACCGATGATGATGGTTTGACCGATGGGGATGAGGT
>NZ_KV821019.1:0-9155 GCF_001815555.1 Corynebacterium sp. HMSC073D01
TTTCGGTTTTTAAACCGCAACCCGACGTAGAGACCATGTCCGCAAATACGCACCACTTTATCTGGTCATCGTGGCGTCTTTTGGGTTTTTCGGTGTTGTACTGTCCGGCAGGATGCCAGATCTACCACGTTCGGCGATACGCTTTTTGATATTGAAGTACGTCTGCTTAGAAAAACCGTTATCCTTGCAGAACTGCTTGATCGTGATCCCGGATCGAAATCAGCGATTTTCTTTCTGAGATGGGATGAAATTCCCATCCCAAAATAGTGGCCTCACCAAGTCCAAACAGTCAGTAGACACCACGTACAAAAAGTCACTGGACTCCGAGTCCAAAAACTACTGGGACATAACAAACATAACCTAGAACAGGCTTCCTACCACGCGGTAGGAAGCCTTTCTTCTGTTGCGGAAGCGTTGTCCGCACTAATGGTACCTGCAGTTCGGCGGGATCCCCCTCATAATAATGAACTATGGAGACAATGCAAGGGCTGTGCCCCACTCACGGGATGTTTTCGCCTCTGGGGAAGGTACAGTCCCCTTTTTTCGGACAGTTGCTGTAGTATTTCTCTGCCTCACGCGTCTCAGTGTGTACATAGCGAGGGGACGCGGTATGACTTCATGCCCATGAGGCGGCTTTCAGGGGTCCTGGGTGCCAAATCAATGGCCACAGTGGCATGGTTGAGACTACCACTCGGTAGCCTCATCCCCCTAGCAGCCGGAATCTCCGTTCATTAGCCTACGAGCGAGGAACCGCCTCTGTATGCGAGACTCACCGCTTGCGGTGGCCATGCGAGCACCCTATAAGGCTATTGGCGCCACCCCATGGCACGAAGATACGTAGTGGCTCCAGCATTAGTGGTGAAGCGGTTGACAAGGAGCCGAGGCCTGCGACGCAGTTCCTCAAAGACTTTGGGGCGCGATTCCATGTGGAACTTGTTGATGAACGATGCTTCGTTCTCGTTTGCACCTGGCGCAGCGATCCACGCCGCACCGTCGTTCTGCGCCTTATAGTTCTTTACGCTTTCCAAACACGCTTCAAGTGAGTAATCAAGGAAGAATGCTCCATCGCTTGCATCAAGGAGCTTACCGAGAACGTTAAGATAGGTACCGCTAATGATCCAACGACCATCCGCCATGGCCTCATCGACCCTGGCGAAAAAGGTGTCGTCTCCAACGTATGTGCCGTCGTCGTTCCAGTAGAGTGTATCCAGATGTGTCACTGGCAACCCAGAGACGCTGGAAAGTGCGGTGCTAAACGCCCGCTTACCGGATCCCGGCGAGCCGATGACGACAAGTTTATCCATTCTCGTCATAACTCCCATCTTAGATCCTATAAGGATGTAATGGTTACAGAACTTTTAACATGATTGAAATCACGTTCTTTCGCAAAATTACTCGCCCTCAAATCTACATCATTTCACGAGATAAACAAAACATATTACGATTGCTCAAAGTTGTTTTTCCCCAGGTAAATACGTAAATCTAAGAATAATTCTGCTTATAACCAGGTGCCGCTCCTTTCACACCACATTGTACCCACTCTACGCAATCCTGCAGCGCCGAGCGTAGAATTTTCGCGTTGTCCTGAAAGCCGATCCCAGCCGATTGAACCCTCATATTACATTGCTTTAATTCTTCTTTTCTCTCAAAACTCTGTTCAAAGCACTCCTCCTGACGCGCCCACATTTCCCAAAAATCAACGAACCCAGGGTCCCTGGCCAGCGCGCGTTGACGTCGAAGCCCGTCGGGAACTTCTACCCATACGGTGAGACAGCCCAGCCCCTCCGCCTGGGACAGTTTGCCCTCTTTAGATTCTGCGTATCTTTCACGGGCGGCACGGACGTTGCCTGTCGTAATCGAACCGACCCCCTCGATAACGAGGTCTGCCTTCGGATCAACACTCACCCACTCCCCCGGTCGCTCCTTCCCCCAATCCCACCGAAAATAACCCGGGTCATCCGTTTGGAGGATACAGTTTTCGACCATTCTAGCACCCTCTATAAGGCCACCCCACCCAGGGTAGAACTCGTCGAGGTGGATGACGTGAAAGCCAGTCGCCTCCCCAACGAGCCCGGCAAAAGTTGTCTTACCCGCTCCTGACCTTCCATCGATAAGAATAGTGCGCGCCATCTAGCCAAAAACTCCAAAGAGACGGAAAGAGCCTGTAGCGACAGAAACAATAATAGGGACGGCTGCGAGAACAGTGGTGATAGCGAGCGCAACCACGTCTACAGCACGCAGAGTGGACGGCTTCGCCCACGTACGACGATGAGCGTAGGAAAATCCACGTGCCTCCATAGCCACCGATAGCGTGGAGGCTCGACGAAGCGACTGTACGAGAAGCCCGAATGCAAGCGTAATCGCATTGCGGAAGCGGTGACCGAAACCTCGCTGGTCTATCAGTCCACGGGAACGGCGGGACTGGTGCATAGCATGGAGGTCTTCTCGCAGAGCTGTGAGCATCTGCAGCGCTGCCACGGTGCCCAGGACAAATCGTGCGGGGAGGTGCAGAACCTGGGCGAGCGCGCGCCCTACATCCGTCGGATCCACACCGTGAGAAACGACTACTACGGGAAGGCCAACAGCGAGGACACGAACAAAGATCCCCGCTGCCAGCTGAAGCGAATTATCCGTGATTTGTGCTGTCAGAAACGACGCGTAGGTGTGTCCGTCGGCCTGCCCGTACAGCATCATGGGAATGGCACCGAGGCCAGCAGCGATAAGAAGGGGAATACTTCGCCTGACTACCATCCTCACTGGTACCTGGAGAATAGGTATTGCGATGAGCTCGATAGCGATTGCCACCGTCGCCGATACCCAATCCACAGTGAAAAAGAGCGGCAAGGTGAAAATGAAAACCATGAAGAGGCGCGTTACGGGGTTCAGTCCCCCTACGCCCAGCCCTTTCGTGTGCTGCGTTGCAGCTGTCATAGGAGCACCTCCGTGTGATCGCCGAGGCTGTGTTCAAATACAGGATCATGCGTGATCGAGCACACTGTCACTCCATTGACTGTCAGCTCACGGATTAAACCAACCAACTCTACAAACGTCGTCTTATCTTGCCCAAAGGTTGGCTCGTCAAGAAGGACGAGGCGTGGCGCGTTGGCAAGAGCCGTCGCGACAGACAAACGCCGCTTTTCACCACCAGATAAGGTAAAGGGGTTGGCATCAAGGACGTGACCAAGGCGTAGCCGCTCCACTAGCTCGGCGACACGTTTCCTGTCTGCACCACCAACAGCAAGCTCCGCAGCAACAGTGCGGGCTACGAATTGATGCTCTGGGTTTTGGAAAACGTACCCTACGCGACGGGCTAATTCGCGCGAGCGCCATGTGTGCGGGGGACCTGATAAGCCTTGTCGAAGCGAATCTGCAATATACATGTGCCCCCCAACCGCTTTTTCCAGTCCTGCAAGTGTGAGAGCAAGGGTGGTTTTTCCTGTACCGTTCGCTCCACGGATGACCGTCGAATATCCCTCGGGAAGCGCAACAGACCGCGGTGGCCCCCATATTGTCTGCAGATCCGTTGTTTCAATAAGATTACTGGCCCCTGGAGTAACTGTTCTATGCTCCGGTAAGTCGAACGTAACTACAGCATCTGCGGGAGCAATCTGGTGGATACCATCTTTTTCCATGCGATAGACGGTGTCCATTAGTGGCAGCCACAGCGCAGGGGAATGCTCCACCACAATGAGCGTCGCCCCCACGGAGTGCGCAACCGAATCGACCGCTCGAACAATATCTTCAGCCCCCTCGGGATCGAGGTTCGCCGTAGGTTCGTCGAGAATGATGATATCCGGCTTCATTGCCAAAATTCCGGCCAGAGCGAGTCGTTGTTTTTGACCACCGGATAGCTTGGATGCCTGATGGTCAAGGGGAACCGACAGTCCCACCAAGTCCAGTGACGTTCGTACACGGTTCCAGATTTCCTCCGGATCAATTCCGAGATTTTCTGCACCGAAAGCCACGTTATCGCTGACCCGGTTACAGATCACCTGTGAATCAGGATCCTGCAACACCATCCCCACGGAACCCCGGACAGTGAGACTCCCCTCCTGTGCACCTTCGTCATCGCTCGTGTATAGACCCGCGATGAGCGATAAGAGCGTAGATTTTCCCGCCCCGGAATCGCCAGTTAGAAGAACGCGCTCCCCCCGCTCGATTGTGAGGTCAAGACCCGTGAAAGCGGGGATTCCGCGGGACGCATGCGTGTATCCCAAATTTGTGGCTTCCACCACCACATCCCCGTGCTCCTGACGATTACGTGAACCTACTGGTCTCGTCGTCATCGTGCCGTCCCCACAAGCATGTCTTTCTCCTTTTCACGTGTGGCAGGCGCAGAAAGCACGCCTGGAGCCCCAGCGATTGAGGTGCCAACCGCTGTTTTCTTTCCCAGATGCAGGTGGACTCCGCCCTGCGGGAACCACACTCGCCCATCAGCGCCCGCAAAGCTTGTCGGAGTGCGGGCCTCAGATGCAGTCGGCTCGGTTTAGGCTTCAAGCATTTTTCTGACAGGCTGGGTGCGCGTACGTGAGATAAGCCTGGCTTTTCTCGAGGCTTTTATTCTCGACTTTTTTGTTTAAGCCTTCGCTGCGCGTCCAGCTGCGAACCTGTCGAGAGCGCCGGTCTGTGCGAGGGCCTTCACCAGATAGTGGCCAATGATGCCTGCGAGAATCGCGCCAGAAATGATGAGACAGACAATGTAGATGAGGTTAAATTCTGCGCTCTTAGCGAGATTGCCACTGGTGAACAACTCGAGGCAGAACGCTCCGATGCCTGATGCAGCACCGGCAAGAGCTGCGATTTGCAATCCGAATTTCTTGTAACCGAAGATAGCGAAAACGATCTCGGCACCAAGCCCCTGCGCGATTCCCGAGTACAGCGTCGAGATTCCCCACTGGCTTCCCAGCACAGCAGAAACACAAGCGGCAACCAGCTCAACGAAGATCGCGGCACCTGGTTTCCGGATGACTAATCCGCCAAGGACACCACCCAAGAACCACGTGCCCGTCACCAGACCACCAAACCCGGGTGTCAGTGTGTCCAAGGCTGTAAAACCCGCGCCGCCGACCATATTCCACAGCCAGAAGATGAGGCCACATGCCACAGCTAAAACTGCGGCAGTAATGATGTCGATGCCACGCCAGCCACGCGTGTCTGTTTTCCTGGATGGCCCCGATGTGCGGACAGGCACTCCTGCAGTGCCCTTTTCGTCCGCTGGGTTGACAGAATTGTTCATGAAAGTTATCCCTTCCTCTCGCCGGTATTACCCGGATCAGGTTCTACGGTTCGCCGCGAGGCATCTCAGCCGACAGGATTTCCTGTCAGCTCCCGTGGTGCGCAATTAGCTTAAGATTAATCCGAACTTTCCGGCAACTGCCTACCCCCACATGTCCCAAATGAATCTATCCAGGTTTAGACGAGTCGGCTCCGGTGTCCCTGGAAATCCCGCTGTAACTGCCTAATTCTGTGCGCAAACTCCGTCGTTTATACTCCCCGCGCTCCAGAGACCGCAGGGTGTGCTGCTAGGCCTTCCTTACTCAGGCGCTCATGATCGGGATCTGTTGCATCGGCATGGCTCTCCACGACAAAGTCGCCCCCGTCGTCGGTCGATGCAGGTTCAGTTTCTCCATAGTGAAAGCGGGGATCCTCGATGACGAGGGTGGGGTGGCGTTTGGCGTGGTAGCGGTGTGCTGCCGGCGACTCCCGGAGCAACCATGTCGCCCACCGGGCGCAACAAATCGTCCAGTGGCAGAGCAACAGGATGAGGAAGAAAATTGACACGTAGTCGAGCCACTCCGCAGAAGCTGTTTTGCTCAATAAGTGAGTACCCAGGCACAACGTACCGGTGGGGAATGTCGAGCCCCACCAGCCGGGGCTGTAGCCGTCCCACTCGAACACGGCAACGTAGAACTTCTTCATAGCGAACTCGACCATCCTGATGCCGGCGATGAGCATAACGGCACCGTAAATGATGGCAAACTTACCCCCGAAGAGACCCTGCGCAGCTGCTGTCGACTGACCCACGACACCAAGGGGAATCCACGCTGTTCCGGCGATTTGGCCTGGGAGGCGCAACTTCCCACGGACGACGTCGATGTACACGCGCGCAAAAATGGGCAGCGCGGTGACCAGTGAGAGCACAAAACATGCGATACCCGCAGTGTGATAAAGCCCCCCGTGGTCGGGTGCAAGTTGGCCCCCACTTGTAGCCCCAACCATCGGGGCTACAAGTGCAAGCCCCCATTGGAAGGTGGGCGCGCCGGCGAATCCGCGCAGCTGGTTGAGGCACACAATGATCCCCAGTGGTGTTCCGATCCACCAGGAGATGATCTGGAACCAGTCATTGCCAGTGACCGCTGTCCAAGCGGATCCGCAGGCGAGGATGCCCATGGCGTACATGCCCCACGCTGGCATGAGGGTGTGGGAGAAGTGGGGGTTGCGGTGGATAAGCCAGCCGACCGTGATAGTCACGAGGATGCCCGCTGCAATCGTGGCAAAGAAGGCGGATACCCACCCGGGTAGACCGTGAGCAGAGGTGAGTGACGCGGCAATTGAGGTCCCCATGAGGGACCCGGCCCAAGCTGGGCCCGCCGGAGCAAGAACACATGGTTTATCTGACTTATGCACACAGGCACTCTATTAACTCGCAGCCCAGAACCACCACACCCCAGAAATTGTGGGGGGTACAATGAATGCGTGTACCGCAATCTACCTGCGTGGGACGATCTCTACGCCGTGGTCTTGACCGCCGAGCACGAAAGTATCTCCGCCACCGCCAGGGACAGCCACATTCACCAGCAGACCTTGAGCCAGCGCATCAATCGTGCAGAAAACACCCTGGGCATCGAGATTTTTCACCGTTCTCCTTATGGCATTGCACTCACGGCTGCAGGTCGATCGCTCCTCCCACACGTCCGCACTCTCCTCGCCCACGCCGACGAGTTTGAGGCTTCTCGACGCCTCCTTGCCCGCACCCCTGCGCACGTCACCCTGACCATCGCTGTATCGAACACCGTCGCCGAGCTCTACAGCCCCGCCTGGATCGCGACTTTTACTGCTACACGCCCGCACGTGTCGATCACACAGTTACAGGACAACTCGGCAGGGGTGCGCAAGCTTGTCGCTGAGCAGCACGCCGATGTCGGCGTCGTTGAGGGAGGCACACCTCTCCACAACGAGATTGAGAAGGAACTCGGCTCAGACGAGCTGGTTCTTACCGTCACCCCGGATCACCCATGGGCAAAGCGTGACAACGAGCACCCCGTCACAGCTGCAGAGCTACGTACAACTCCCCTGGTTGTCAGGGAGAAAGGATCCGGTTCCCGCGATGTCATTGAGAACGTCCTCGGAACACTTTCACCACCTGCCGGCGAGTTCGGCTCCCTTGCTTCACAGCGATCCGGCATCATGGCGCTGAAAGCCCCTGGCATCATCGCGAAGGGCGCTATCGCAGATCATATTCAGCTTGGTCGCCTCATCGCCGTTCCCGCTGAGGTTACCTTCACCCGGCCACTTACCGCAGTCTGGCTCCGGCACGCGACGAGAAGTAAAGAAGCTAAGGAGTTCATTGACTCGATCGTTCTTCCAGCATAAATACTCCGGGTCGCTTATTGCTTTGGCCTCTCATCTTCTGAGTAGTTCTCCAACATCTGCAAACCTATAACGATCAGCGCACAGGCCTCGGCATCCGAGTCAGCGCGGTGGTGATCAAGACGGAACCATGGCGCGATTGCCTTGGTAACGGTGGGTAGCTTGTAGTTTTCCAGGCCAGGAATCAGCCTCTTTGCAGTGCGATAAGAACAGTAAAACTCTTCCGGCAGCGTCCTCGTTCCGTAGTAAGAATCCATGCTCACCCATACTCCCCTGTCGAAAGACGCATTGTGTGCATACACAGGCAGGCGGTCAACAAAAGCTCGTATGTAAGGTTCGACAAACTTCCAGCTTGGAGCATCCGCGACATCGCGAGCCGAGATGCCATGGAGATACGTGAATTCAAATTCATCGTGCCCCGGTGGAGGTTTAAGCAGCGTAGAGAATCTATCTACGATCTGGCCGTACTCGACCTTGACCATAGCGATTTGACACGCAGACCTCGAGGACCGGTTAGCTGTCTCAAAGTCAACGGCAACGAATTTCGGCTTCGCAAGTGCCTCCGGAGATGCTGCATATCTCCGTGGTGCGTGCCGACTGACCGTCGCTATAGAGTCCAATCCAGCCGCTGACCTGCCGGTGAGTGAACCTGAGTCAACCTGAGATTTCTTGGTTTCTTTTTCCAGTTCAACGAGCCGCTTCCACTCTGCTGTGTAGGGCGCAGGATCGGTTCCGCTCCTCTTAGCCGCCATCTCTTGCGCCTTGGCTTGTCTTTTCAGAAGATTGACGTGGAGATCCTGTCTAGAGGCAGGTAGCTGGAGGCCCAACCAGTAATCCAGAGTTTCCAGCTCTCCCACATAGTCCCGCTGCTTGTGCTGGATGATGAGTACCTGACTTACGTAAAATTCCATCACATTAGCTGGATTTTCTCTCGCCGCACGCACCATTTCTTCCATGCACCCTTTGGCAAAATAGAGGGCAGTATCCAAATCCCCGTCTCGCTTTAATTGGGCGATGGGGTTCACCCAATCACAGATGTAGCGCCCCTCAAAGGTTGGCATCCTTATCGCCTGCTTCGGTTCCAACCACGGCAATGGCGCGGAGCTCTCTACGCTTCTCGCGACCGAGAATTGCGGATAATGAGATGTGGGCGCCGCAAGTGGTTGATTGGGGAGCCCGCCTTCTTCGAGGCCTCCAAGAACGTTATCAATACCGGGCGCTGTGTCGTTCCGGTGATTCCTGGAGTCTGTGTTGTCGCCACTGAGAAGGTTCGAAATGAAATCAACAAAGCCCATATCCATAACTTTATGACTAAACACAACGTAATTCCTCGGTCTGAATGAACATTCGTGGGTTAAGCGCCAAAACGTGTGTCTAATTAGAGTTGTTTTTACTCTGTGGGCTGGTGAAACATTGATGTTACGCTCTCGGCGTGAGGGCGTCCGGGGCTGATCCTTCGGGTTCCACCACTTCCCGGTCCAAATGTGCTAATGGCAGTATTCGATCCTTATTGGATGAGTACACCGAGACCTTACTGCCCTGTTTGCCACGGGCCAATGAAACGC
>NZ_KV821020.1:0-53789 GCF_001815555.1 Corynebacterium sp. HMSC073D01
TTACGCTACTGCACAGGCACTCTTCGGGTAGAACAGCGATTCTGGCGGCTGGGTTTCTCTTGTAGTCCATGTCGCTCGCATGGGGCCATGCCCCCATCCGTAGGTTTCTTTGGCACCCACGGGTTGTGGGACCCTGCAGGAGATTCCCCTGCAGGAGATTATAGACACCCACAGGATTCATCCCGTGGGTGTTTTGCTTGTCGACGCCTATCGTCGCGGTGTGGTCGCAGTCTTGAGGAGTTCGGCAAGCCGGTCGATCTGACTGTGCGTGTGCGCCGCAGAGACCGTTACGCGGATGATCGCCTCGCCTCGTGGCACCGTGGGGTAGCGCATAGCTGGTGCCCACACGCCGTGCTCACGGAGAAAATCTGCAACGCGGACGGCATTGCGCTCGTCGCCAATCGTGACGGGAATAATCGGTGTCATTGGTCCCGCTTTGGAGGCATCGAGGGCAGTGCGTGCGTATTCGATGTTTGAATGGAGTATCGCCACAACGTCAGATTCCTGGATCAGTCGCAGTGCCGTGAGGCTTGCGGCTACCACTCCTGCGGAAAGCGCAGTGGAGTAAACGTAGCTGCGCGCGTGGTTGCGCAAATACATGCCTAGCTCTTTGTCGCAACATACGAAGCCGCCCTCGGAGCCGAAAGCCTTGGACAGCGTCCCGACGAGGATCTCCGGGCGCACACCGGTGAGCTCGGCTGCGCCTCTGCCCGTGTCTCCGAGCGTGCCCAGCCCGTGCGCATCGTCGACGATAAGTGGCGCACCGCAGTCATGTAATCCAGGAAGATCGGCGATGTCTCCTCCCATGGAGAAGAGACCGTCGGTAACGACGAGGGGGACTCGCCCGGAAACCTTTCCTGGCACCCCACCGTGCGCGTAGACGTGCATGGTGGCCCCTTTGCGGCGAGCGAGGGAGAGGCCGTCGATAAGCGAGGCGTGGTTGGCCGCGTCGGAATAGAAGGTGGGGGAAAGCTCACCCAGTGACTGAAGCAGCCCGACATTGGCCTGGTAGCCGGTGGCAAACAGGACACAATCCGGATAGCCCAGCCAGGAAGCAAGTTCTTCTTCCAACCGCGTGTGCAGGTGTGTTGTACCTGTAGTCAGCCTGGATCCTCCAGATCCCGTGCCGTAGCGATGGAGCGCGTCCGTGCTGGCTCGGACTACCTCCGGGTGTGTCGCAAGGCCAAGATAGTTTGAGGAAGAGAACAGTGTGTAGTTCTTCCCGTCCACGATGCACTCCGTGTCCTGGGCCGTGGTAAACACGTGCTCCGAGCGGGACAGTCCGCTTGACCGCCACGTCTTGTTACGGGAATGGAGCTCGTCAGTTAATGAGGTCAGCTGGGGCGGTGGTGTGCGCACGAGTACCGGCTCGTGCTCGAGGTAAGCGATAATTTGTTCGACACTTGCCTGCGTAAGGTCGACGAAGAACGCCCGGCCACCACGTGCGCCAGGTGCGATGCGGGGAATTCGGTGGTACACACCGTCGCGGGCAATATAGCCGGTGGTGTAGCTCGTGTCGTCAGAAACGCAGAGTTCTGCAACGATCCCAGGACAAGACAGCGTTTTTGTGGCCAAGACAAGAGCCTCGCGGAAGTGGTCCTTTGTTGCCTTTGCCTGGACCCCGTGAGTGAGCTCGGCCCAATCCATGTGCGTGACGCGTACGCCCCGCTCGTGATTGGGTTCGACCCGTCTGCCCGTAGCAATATCGATGAGCGCTGCCCCGCGCATCGTCTCCGGTGAGGTGACTACCTCCCATCCGCTTTCCGGAAGGCCGGAAAGAAGCTCCGGGATGCACTCGGGGCCAGCGTGTTCCTGCACAGCGAGGGGATCTAACAACCTGGGTGGGGAGGCCACCTGCTCGCAGGTGAGGGTAAGCGAGTCGGGCGTTCCGAGCTCGTGGGTGAAGCCCCGGGTAACCAAACTGGTGGCGATGCCGGGGATGTCTTCGGTGTGGGAGGTTAGGCGCTCTGCTCCAGAGATATGTGTGGATTGGCGGGATGCGCGCATGCGGACGGAGTAGAAAGGAGTCACCAACCCAGTGTAACTAGAACTGCGTTTAAGTTAAGCGAAATTAGTTAACAAGAGTTGGCATGAATACTGTTTTTTAAGGTGGCCCGTGACCGACAGGTGAGGTGCCCCGAACATCTTTCCGCCTTACATTTCCGTTTCGGCGCGGATGAGAACTGGGCGATGCTCCAGGTAGGCGATGGCCTCCTGCGGGGTGGTGACGTGGGTGTCAAGGTAGAACGCTCTACCCCCGCCACGCTGTCCTAGCTCTTTCATCTTGGGGATGCGGTAGAAGGCCCCGTCTCGGACAATATAGCCACTGGTAAACCCGGGGTCGTCACTGATAGCGAGCTCGGCGACCATACCGGGGCAGTGGTGCACTTTGGTAGCGAGCGCAACCGACTCACGGAAGTGGTCTTCTTCCTCTGTGATGGGCGTGAATTCCCAGTCCATCATAGAGACGCGAATACCTCTATCTGGGTCAGGTTCCAGGCGCTTGCCGGTGTGAACATCGATGAGCGCTGCCCCGCGCATACGGATTTCACTGGCTGCGATCTGGTGGCCGATCTCGGGAAGGCCGTCCAGAAGATCACCGACCTCTTTCACGTTCTTAACCGGCAGCTGGTTAAGAACGAGGGGCGTGGTTCGCACTTGATCCACAGTTATGTGGATTTCATCGGGGACACCGAAAGAGTGATTGAGTGCTCGCGATGTGAGCGCAGAGGTGATTGTCGGGATGTAGACCTGCTGGGTGATTCGCTCGGCGCCGGAGACGTGGATGCCACCGCGAGAAGCGCGCATGCGGACAGAAAAATACTCTTCATTCACATTTTTCTAGTGTACGTATTGCTCGATGGTTGTCGTTGAACAATACGCGGGATGTGGTGGAATTAACACGCCTTCTGGGGCTAGTGGAACGAGCAAACAGAAAGTCGGTGGCGGAGAAATCGGTGGGGCGGAAAAGGAAAACCCAGCCCGGGGGCTGGGTACGTGGGCGAGTGCGGAGGGTTACATGATGACGACCGCTTGCACCGCCAGGATTTTGATAATCATTGCGATGGCGAAGAGGGCAGAGTAACCGGAGTTGGTGCGGGGATCGTCGACAAGCGATTGCGCGTGGGTGAGTAGCGCTGGCTGGCCGACAAAGCCGGCCATGGCACCGGCGGTGCGTGGCATGGAGAGTCCCAGCGTGCGACCGACGAAGGCGAGGGCCACGAGCATGACGGCGAGGAGCACGCCGGCGATGAGTCCTACCTTGATACCCTCGGCGCTGAATGCCGTCGCCGCGAACATCTGGCCGGAGGACAGGCCTACCGTAGCGAGGAAGATGACCAGACCGAACTGGCGGATGGTGAGGTTTGCAGATGTGGGCATCCCCCAAACGAAGGGTCCGGTGCGCTCGAGGTAACCGAGCCAGATGCCCACAACCATGGGGCCTGCCGCGCTCCCCAGTGCAACGGCTGCACCGCCGATAGGCAGGGTGATGAGACCGAGGGCGATGCCGAGCGCGATACCCATGCCAGCTGTCATATAGTCCACCTCGGTGTTCTCCTTCTCGGAGTTGCCCAGGTAGTCCTTGATGGAGTCCAAGGCGGACACAGGGGAGACGACGAGGAGTCTGTCGCCGAGCTGCACCTCCGCCTCAGCCTCCGCGAGCATCACCTCGTCGCCACGGCGAATCCGCGTCACAATCGCGCCGAAGCGCAGCGGTATATAGAGATCTGCGATTGAACGGCCGGCGAGACGGCTGTCGGAGACAAGGATCCATTGGAAATCCACCTCGGAGCGATCCTCGGTGAGGTTGAGATCGGAGGCGTGGCCGAGAGCATCGACTGCTGTGTCCACGGCCTCCGGGTAGCCCACGATGACAATCGCGTCGCCGGGAAGAAGTTCCTGGGCTGGGTGCGCGACAGACGTGTGACCGTTTCGCCGGATATAGGAGACGCGTACCGAGCCACCATAGGTGCCGGGGACGGACGCGATGCCTGGGATTTCGGAAACGCGCATCGGTGTATCGACGATTGCTGTCGTGTTCACGAGACCTTCCGAGGCAGCGTGAGCGGGGTCATTTGTCGCGGGGAAGCGCATACGGGCCAGGATCGTCAGTGCGATCATCGTGACGATGACACCAACGGGGTAGGCGATGGAGTAGCCAACTGCTGGGTTCATCGCCCCGCCGAGGGCATCCTGCGCAGCCGCGAGTGCCGGGGTGGCGGTGAGCACACCCGCGTACATGCCACCGATCATGCCCGCGTCCACGCCAAAGAACTTACCTGCCACAACGGCCAGAGCAGCCATCGCGACGAGAATGACCGTCGCTCCGATGTACAGTTTGTACTGGCGTTTGAACTCGCGAACAAATGACGGACCAGCTGCCAAGCCGATGGTGTACACGAAGAGGGCGAGGCCTACCGTCTGTACGAGGCCGAGTCCCTCACCTAATCGTGGATCCAGCGCGCCGACGGCGAGACCAACGAAAAGTGCACCTGCCGGTCCGAAGCGTAACGGCCCGAATGGGATCGAGCCAAGGACCGTTCCCAAGGCGATCACAACAAACAGTGTCAAGATCGGAGTATCCGCAAGTATTTCTATCACCTAAGTATGTTCTCAAAGATTTCCCCATTCCGGAAAACGAGCACGTGAGAGAGGCAGTAAACCTGGGAATTTGCTAGCAATTCCCTTCGACCCGTTGTCCACTGGAAACACGTCCCATACAGGGCACAGGGGTCGCTAATTGTAGGGAAATAGCAGCGTAACGCATAGAAAAAATACGTTAGCTGTGTAGAATTGCCCCGTTACTGTATCCGATAACGGAGGTATGTGTGTCTTTTAGACGAACACTGTCCATCGCTCTCGCCTTCATTGGCCTCTTGGTCGGTGCGGGCTTCGCTACAGGCCAGGAGGTGATCCAATACTTCGTGGCTGCCGGCAGCGTCGGTGTCATCGGCGCCATTATCGCCGGTGTCATTATCGCCGGAGCTGGCCTCGTCATCCTTCAGCTGGGGAGCTACTTCCAGGCCGACGAGCACAACAAAGTGTTCACATCAGTTTCGCATGCCGTCGTTGCCAGATTCCTAGACATCGCGGTGATCATCACCCTGTTCGCTTTTGGTTTTGTCATGCTCGCCGGGGCCGGATCCACGTTGACTCAGCAGTTCGGCTGGCCAACATGGATTGGGTCCACGGTGATGCTGGCACTCGTCCTCATTTCCGGGTTCCTGGACGTGGAAAAGATCACCGATGTCATCGGCGCGCTCACGCCGTTGGTGATCATCATGGTGATCGTCGCGTTTGGGTACTCCATGACACAATTACCCGTTGATATGGAGACGCTGAACCAGGCCGCTCATACCGCCGACATGCCAGTCACGCCGTGGTACCTGTCCGCGGTGAACTATGCGGGACTTGCTCTCATTCTTGGCGTGTCGATGGTTCTCGTCATCGGTGGCAACTACCTCGATCCCCGGGAAGCCGGGGTCGGCGGCCTCGCTGGCGGTGTCGTGTACATGCTGCTTCTCGCCATGGCTGCCGTATCCATCTACATCAACATTGATGACATTGTGGGGACGGACGTACCCATGCTGGCTCTCTTCCAGAACTTGCAGGGCTGGACGGGATACATCATTGTGTTCATCGTCTATGCGATGATCTACAACACGTGCATCGGCATGTTCTACGCGCTCGGTCGCCGACTGGCAGCTGGCAAACAGTCGAAGTTCCGCGTTTACTTCACAATTTCGGCCGTCATCGGTTGGGCCGTGAGCTTCATCGGCTTCCAGGATCTCATGGGCGTTGTCTACCCCGCACTCGGCTACCTTGGCATCGTCCTCGTTGCCACGCTCGTCATTGCCTACCTCCGCGAGCGCCCGAAGATTTCAGCCGAGTCTCAGCGTCGTGTTCGTATTCGCCAACTTTTCTACAAGCACGAACACCCGGACAAGGGCGATCTGACCCGCAAGGAGCAGCGAGAGCTCACCCGTCTCGTGGAGCAGTCTCCGGTGGATAATGAGGACCTCCAGCAAACCGTGACCGAAGAGGTCGTGCAGGCTCTCGACAGCGATGATGATGTCGACTACTCCGCCGATGAGGAAGGCCAGGAGGCCACCTTCGACGATTTTGACATCGCACCGTCCGCACCTGCCACCGACTCCGGTGACACCGGCACTGCGACAAAGGTAGAAAAGTAAACAATCCAACGAAAACGAGGTCACCTTCACATGGGTGGCCTCCTTTTCTATCTGTACGTGTCTATCTGCACGCGTATCTCTGTACGTGTCAATCTGTACATATCTCCCTGTACGTGTCTACCTGTACACGTCCGGCTGCGAGCGAAAGTCGCTCGCTCATGTTGGTTATTCGGGGGTATGTAGTGAAAAGTGTGATTGGTTCTAAGCGGGTCCACGTGCATTTGTTTAGGGGGCTTGCCGTGGGGATAGACAAAGGCACGTTCATCTGCCAAAGTGAATAGGTATGACCACTGACAAAGGAAGGTGACCAGTGCGTTCTCTGACCATAGCCAGGGCCGGTGACCCATTCCCGGGCTCTGCCTTCGCGTCTCCGATCTATCGCATCCCCGCGCTGTGCGTAACGCAGAGCGGGCGCATACTCCTCGCATACGATGTCCGAGAGGATTGGCGTGACTTGCCGGCTGACTTCGACATCGCCGTGCGCCACAGCGACGATGGGGGGAAGACGTGGTCCGCACCGCGAGCTCTGCGTCGACACGAGCCAGGGCACGGTTTCGGAGATGCGTCGCTCACATGTGCGTCGATAAGCGGGGGAGACATCCTGTGCTGGTACGTCGGGTCGACGGGGGAGTCCTACTTCAGCGCGAAGCCAGGCGCGCCGGGCCTCGATCTGTGGCTTGCGCGCTCTCGAGACAACGGGTTGACCTGGGAGCACGAGCAGGTTGACGGCCTGCGTCCGGCGGGTGTCGGGGGGATGTTTGCCTCCTCGGGTAACGGTCTGGCGCTCACGGACGGGGGACTTGTGCAGACGTTCGTCGCGCGTGTCGACGATAGCAACTATGCCCTCGCCGCGCGCAGCGACGACAGCGGAAAGACGTGGCGGGCTGGCTCCCTTATCGGGCCGGATTGCGATGAAAACAAGGTTGTAGAACTGACAAACGGAGACATCCTCATGCACGCCAGGGCGGCACCTGCGCGCAGGCAGGCTGTGTCTCCTGACGGGCTGACATTTACGGAGCCCACTCCCGTGCCGACGCTAACCGATCCCGCGTGCAACGGCGGGCTCTGCCGGTGGGGTGACACCCTCGTAGCCAGCATGTGCGACCACCCGGAGGAGCGTGGCCGGTTGTGCCTCCACCTTTCCGACGACGACGGCATCACGTGGGGACCCGCTGTTTCCATCGACACAGGGGCTACGGCCTACTCGGTTCTCGCACCCGTGGACGACGACACGCTCGCGATCGCCTGGGAGGCCGATGACTACCGCACCATCCAGTTCGCCAGGATTACCTGCGGGGAAACTATCACGCCCCGTGTGGGAGAAGGGCAGTGGGCGAAGCCGCCCGTGGTCAACCCCTCCGGAAAATAAACTCGTGGTCGCGCTGTTTTCCCACCTTAAATCGGTATTCGCCCGCCTTGGAGAACCCGAAGCGGGAGTAAAACCGCTGCGCGCCGAAGTTCTTCGACCACACGCCGAGCCACAGCGTATCGCAATGCGTGTCTAGCCAGTCTACGCCGAGCCCCATGAGTACGCGCCCGAGACCCTTACTCTGGTGAGAACTGCGGATATACAGCCGCTTGATCTCGCCGTCACTCTCGGTCACCTCCGGATGGGGTAGGCCACACGGGCCAACGAGGACATATCCCACCGGGGTTTCCCCATCTCGCGCAATCCACACGGCGTGACAGGGACTGCGAAGCAGTTCTCCGAGCGCCTCTGTGGAATACGTTGTGGTCAAGAACTCGCGCAGATCAGCCGGCGGGTACAAGTAGCCAAACGTCTCCGTGAACGTATCGATGGAAAGCTGTCGCAGGTCGCCCACGTCGCCGTGGCGCGCCGGGGCGACCGTAATTGTCTGCATTGTGTGCATCTTCCTTCGGCTCGATGTGCTCTTCGCAATTGCGGAGGGGTTCGTCCAGCAACATGTGTGGTTTTACTGTAGCGTGCGCTGTGGGGAGCCCCGCCACTGACGGATTACGCGCTGTGGAAGGTTGCCCTGGGACACAGGTTTCCCTAGTAATGGTGGACTTCTCTGTGATCTCCGCGATACGGAAAGACCTTACGCCATCTCTCCCTATAGCATCACAGGTTGTGTGCGTCGTAGGTGAGGGAAAGGGCTGGGCAACATGGATAAAAAACATCAAAAAAGTTAATTATCAGACTGGTCATCTGCCAGTCATCTGCTACGCATCACCCACCCTTGAAGGAGGCTAGTGCAATGTCTGACTGCACTCTCATCGCCCACCGTGGCGCCAACACCCTCGCCCCGGAGAACACCTTTAGTGCTTTCCGCGCTGCGCTGGACAATGGCATCAACTGGATCGAAACAGACGTGGACATCATGGGGGACGGAACTCCCATTATCATGCATGACACGTCGCTTGACCGAACGACCAATCACTCAGGCCAGTACTATGACCTGGCAGTTTCGGATCTTGAGTCGATTGATGCTGGACGCTGGTTCGCGCCGGAATTCGCAGGCGAAAAGATCCCAACCCTTGCGGGCCTTATCCGGTTTATGAACGAACACGAGCTCAATGCCAACATTGAGATCAAATCCAACGAACAGGGAAAGAAGGAATCGCTCACGCTCATCGATAATGTGATCGCTGAACTTGAGAATCTTGATCCTGCACGCAAAGTCATCGTGTCTTCCTTCAACCATGTCTTGCTGTCCATTTTCAAGCAGCGCGCGCCCAAGCTCCCCGTCGGTTGTCTCTATGCAACAGCTGCGCTTTACGACGACTGGAAATCCATGTTGGAACTGGTCGGCGCCGAATACATCCATCCGGAGGATTCTTACCTGACCCGTGAGCGCATTGCAGCCTTCCATGAGGCTGGCTTCGGCGTCAACGTGTGGACGGTCGATGATGTGCGGCGTGCTAATCAGCTGGCAAACTGGGGTGTCGATAGCATCATCTCCAATGTCCCGCAGCTGTTTACAGGTATTAGCGGAGCGGTGAGCGAAAAGTAAAGGACAAAATAGGGTGACAGGACAGCGTGAAGAGCTTTCCGCGTGAACGTTGGGTTACCAATGAGCTGCCCGTGTCCTCCTAGAAGAGGCGCGTCGGTGGATTATCGGCATTTTTGCCCGCCTGTTCACCTCAGGTGAGGTCGAAGATGCAGTGGTTTTCCGTGATCCTTTTGGCGAACGCGTTGGACAAAGAATGCCCGTCTCGTAATCCGCAGGAGATAGCCTGGTATCGCCATGCTCCCGCACATCTCGGGTACCTGTACATCGGCTGGGTCTTGCCCTGAGGGGAAGCACATTCGCTCTATACCCGTGGTGGAATCGGCTCTAGGGCCTAAGCCTCGTGTTTTTGACGAAACGTATTGCCGTATGACGTACTGGCGCATGCGACTACCGGAGTCCGTCAAGAACGTCTCAATATGGAGCACTCAGAACCGGAAAGCGTGGTAGAAGACACTGCAAAGCGGGCAATAGGACGTGGCAAAGCAATCGCTAGACCGGCAGGAAAGCGAGGGGAATCGGGAGGCGAGGGCACCAACAAGTTGCGGACGCTATAAACTAGAGCGTTATGACGTACCAGGATACTGATCTCATGGATTTTGACGAGGTTTTGGAGACCTTCGACCCAGTTATGGGCCTCGAGGTACACGTGGAGCTACAGACGGAAACCAAGATGTTTTCGTCCAGTTCCGCCGATTTCGGCGCCCCGCCGAACACGCACACCGACCCCACGTGTCTGGGGCTGCCCGGTGCGCTCCCCGTTGTTAATGAGACCGGTGTCGAGTGGGCCATCAAGATTGGCCTTGCGCTGAACTGCAAGATCGCCGAGTACTCGCGCTTCGCGAGGAAGAACTACTTCTACCCGGATCAGCCCAAGAACTACCAGATTTCCCAGTACGACGAGCCGATTGCTTATGACGGCTACCTCGATGTGCAGCTCGACGATGGCACCACCTGGCGTGTAGAGATCGAGCGTGCCCACATGGAGGAGGACACCGCTAAGCTCACCCATATCGGTGGCGCAGACGGTCGTATCGCGGGTGCTACGCACTCCCTCGTCGATGTCAACCGCGCGGGTGTTCCGCTCATCGAGATCGTGACCAAGCCCATCGAGGGTGCTGGTGAGCGCGCTCCTGAGGTCGCCCGCTGCTACGTCGCTGCGCTTCGTGATCTGGTGAAGGCACTCGGCGTTTCCGATGCCCGTATGGATCAGGGTTCCATGCGTTGCGACGCGAACCTGTCCCTCATGCGCAAGGGCGCCACCGAGTTCGGCACCCGCACTGAGACGAAAAACATCAACTCCGTCCGCTCTGTTGAGCAGGCAGTTCGCTACGAGATGATGCGCCAGGCTGCAGCCCTCGAAGCCGGCGAGGAAATCATCCAGGAAACACGTCACTACCAGGAAGTGGATGGCTCTACCAAGAAGGGCCGCCCGAAGGAGACCTCCTCGGATTACCGCTACTTTAACGATCCGGATCTGCCCCCGGTGATCGTGTCCAAGGAGCGCGTTGAGGAAATCCGTGCCACCCTCCCTGAGCTTCCGTGGGTCAAGCGTGACCGCCTGCAAAAGGAATGGGGTGTCTCCGATGCTGAGATGCGCGACCTCGTCAACGCTGGGGCGCTGGACCTCATCGTCGAAACGACGGAGGCTGGTGCCAAGGCAGATGAGGCCCGTTCCTGGTGGACCTCTTACCTCGCACAGAAGGCCAAGGAATCCGAGGTGGAGCTTGAGGATCTGTCCATTACTCCGAAGCAGGTAGCTCGTGTGGCAGAGCTCGTCCGTGAGGGCAAGCTCACGAACAAGCTCGGCCGCACTGCAATCGACGGCGTTCTCGTCGGCGAGGGCGACGTGGATGAGGTTGTGGCCAGGCGTGGTCTCGAGGTCGTGCGCGATGACGCGGCGATTGAGAAGGCTGTCGATGAGGCAATCGCTGCCAACCCGGATATTGTCGAGAAGTACCGAGCTGGCAACAAGAAGGTCACCGGCGCCATCGTTGGTGCAGTCATGAAGGCGACGAAGGGAAAGGCCGACCCGAAGACTGTCAACCAGCTCATCGCCAAGAAGCTTTCCTAGGAGGAAAGCTACCGGCCCCGAAATTCGCCTGCTTGTGCAGGCGAATTTTTGTGTTTTGGAGTGTTATCGTGTTTTGTCACGGTTCGATTGCAATTTCCGCATAAAGCGCTGAAATCGTCGCAATCAACGCTCATTGGTGCATATTATGCGTGTGTAGCCCCACTAAAAAGGAGAACACATGATCAAACGTGCACTAGCAATGTCTATGGCCTTCCTCGGGGTGCTTGTGGGCGCAGGCTTCGCCTCGGGACAGGAGATCCTGCAATACTTCGGAGCTTTCGGGCACTGGGGGATCGCAGCAGCAGTTATCTCCGGACTCATCATGATGATTTCCGGCATGGTCACGCTCCAGTTCTGCTCCTACTTTCAGTCGAAAGAACACATGCCAGTCGTGTCCTACATCGCCAGCCCGTTTCTTGCGAAGTTTTTTGACTATGCCATCATGCTCACCCTCTTCGCCACGGGTTTCGTCATGCTTGCGGGCGCGGGCAGCAACCTCAACCAGCAATTCGGCTTGCCGACAATTGCAGGTTCTGTGCTCATGGTGGTGCTGGTCATTGCCGTTGGCTTCCTCGACGTAGATAAAGTATCCAACGTCATCGGTATCATCACGCCGTTTCTTCTCGTGTTCATGGTGATCATTTTTGCCAAATACGCTTTCAGTCCTACCGATTCCATCGCTGCTCTCGACGCACAGGCGGCGAGCGTCCAAGCGGGTCATCTTGTTCCGAACTGGTGGGTGTCGTCGGCAAACTATGTCGGCATGTGCCTCATGGTAGGGATTTCCATGGCGCTCATCATGGGCGGCAACAGTGCAGATCCGAAGGCCGCTGGTCTAGGTGGCATCATCGGTGGCGCCCTTTACGGATTGTGCCTTCTGGGCCTCGTACTGTCGCTGTATTTCAACATCGGCGATGTCGGTTCTTTTGACATGCCAACGCTCGCCCTCGTTTCTCAGATTCATCCGGTGCTGGGGACCATCATGGCGATCGTGATCTACGCGATGATTTTCAACACGGCCATTGCCATGTTCTACGCCTTGTCCAAGAGGTTGAGCGCCGAGAAGCCAGAGAATTTCCGTCGCTACATGATCGGCTCTACCCTTATTGGTTTTGTCTTTTCCTTCATTCCGTTTTCCACCCTCGTCTCCTGGTTGTATCCGCTGGTCGGCTACGTAGGCATCCTCCTTATTGTCACGCTTATCGTCTCGTGGGTAGCCACGCGGCCGGAGATAACGGAGGAAGGTTCCAGGCGTGAAAAAATCCGTCGCCTCGTGTCTCGTCGGCTCGATCCTCGCGCGCGCTTTACCTCCAAGCAACGCCGCAAGCTGCGCAATGAAGTGCGTGCTTCCAACGTGGAGGATAAAGAGTTGTACCGGGCTATTGAACAAGAAGAGGCGGACCGCCTCGACTCGGATGATGATGTTGAGTTTTCCTCGGACGAGTATTTCAAAGAGCGCTATCCGGAGGAATACGCTGACGGCGAAAAGTCCTAACCGTGGTTACACTCGGAAACATGTATACTTCACGCTCTGACAGGTACGAATCAATGGAGTACAGACGCGTTGGTAACTCCGGTCTGATGCTCCCCGCGATTTCCCTAGGTTTCTGGCACAACTTTGGCGACGATAAACCACGGGAGACTCAACGGGCGATTATGCGTCGGGCATTCGATCGCGGTGTCACCCACTTCGATCTGGCAAACAACTACGGCCCGCCAGCGGGCGCAGCGGAGACGAACGTGGGGGAGATACTGCGGCAGGACTTCGCTTGTCACCGCGATGAACTGATTATTTCCTCCAAGGCTGGGTGGCGTATGCAGCCGGGGCCGTATGGTTTTGGTGGGTCGCGAAAGTATCTCATGGCATCACTCGACGCGTCGTTGAAGCGCCTCGGTGTGGACTACGTGGATATTTTCTACCATCACCGGCCGGACCCAGATACGCCACTGGAAGAGACAATGTACGCGCTGCGGGATATCGTTGCTTCTGGAAAGGCGCTCTATGTGGGGATCTCATCCTATTCAGCGGATCTGACTGCCGAGGCCGCAGAAATCATGCGGGAGGAAGGGTGTCCGCTGCTCATCCACCAGCCAAGCTATTCCATCGTGAACCGGTGGGTGGAGGAGCCGGATGATAGCGGTGACAACCTTCTTACCTCCGCAGCTGACAACGGTCTCGGCGTGATCGCCTTTTCCCCGCTGGCGCAGGGGCTCCTCACTGATCGTTACCTCCACGGCATTCCCGAGGGATCCCGCGCAGCAAGTCACAAGTCCCTGAGCGAGGACATGCTGAGCGAGCGAAACCTAGACATGGTGCGAGCGTTGAAGGAGTTGGCGGACAAGCGTGGCCAAACCATTGCTCAGCTCGCTCTGGCGTGGGTGCTGCGCAAGCAGGGAGACTACGGAGAGAAGACTGTGACGAGTGCGCTCATCGGAGCCTCCTCCGTTGAGCAGCTCGACCAGAACCTGGATGCGCTCACGAATCTGGCATTTAGCCAGGAAGAACTTGACACCATTGACAGGGTTACGAGTGATGCCGGCATCAACATCTGGGGTGGGGCGACCCGATCAAAGTCAGCGGACGATTAACGGTCGACTAACGGAAAGACTAACAAGGCCGAAGAAAAGCCCCGGGGTTCACACAACTCCGGGGCTGTGTCGTGTCGTCCCGTTGTGTTGTTCCGTCGTTTTGACCGTCGTGCTGTCTGCCGCTACATGAAAAGGACACGGAAAGCCATGAAAACCATGAACAAACCGATGCCAGAGTTGATACAACGCCAGACTTTGGGGCTCGATAAAGGCTTTGACAGCGCTGCGGCACCGTAGCCAAAGGCTGGGAACCAAACAAGCGAAGCAGCCATTGTTCCGAGGAGGAATGCCCACTTATCCGGGCCGTAACTGGAAGAAATCGACCCGATGACGACGAAGAGGTCGACCCACGCAGCCGGGTTGATAACACTGACCACGAATGCAGCGACTGCGGGCCCCCTAATTTCCTGGGGTATATGGAAAGTGCGGCGGTGAGTTTTCTCCTTCACCGTCGTCGCTGTCTCCATGACCGTCGCTGTGGCCATCGTCGTTCCTGCGGTGGTCGATGATACGTCCGGCAGCTCCTCCTCATGCGGTTTGGTCTCAGAGACGGTTTCGGTCGCCAGCGTCTTGGGGTGGATGGCATCGCGGAAGCATGTGTACGCGAACCATAGGAGGTAGAGGAACCCTGCGTAGCGGAGGATCTCCAATACGATGGGAGCCTTCTGTAAAATCACACCGACACCTACACCGCTAAGCGCAATAAGCGTGATGTCGCACAGCGCACACACGGAGATAACCAGGGTGATGGCCTGGCGCCGCAGCCCGTACTTCAAAATGAGCGCGTTCTGGGGCCCGAGTGCCAAGATTAGGGAAAGGTTAAATAGCAATCCAGCAAAGAAAACGTTCACATACTTATTGTGAGTCAGCAACACACATAAGTAAAATGATAAATTCTCGGGTACCATAAAAGTAGCTTAACCTACGTGGGAGAATGTGGAGCAGTAATGAAACTTGAGCAAATGGAAACCCTCTTGGCGATCATCGACGAGGGGAGTTTCGAACGTGCCGCTACCGCGCTCGGGATTAGTGCGCCGGCTGTGAGTCAACGTATTAAGGCCCTCGAGCACAGTACCGGCAGGGTACTGGTGCGCAGGGAAACCCCGGTCTCCCCGACGGAGGCAGGCGAGGTCATTGCACAAGCTGCGCGGCGTGTGGCCTTGTTGCAGGCGGAGACCGAAGCAGCACTTGATCGGCGCCTGGCGAGCGTCCCCCTCAACGTGGCGATCAACGCCGATTCCCTCGCTACGTGGTTTCCGCCGGTGCTCCGTGAAGTAGCTCAGTGGGATTCAGCCTCCATTATGATGCGCTTGGAAGATGAGTCGCACTCGCTAGAACTCCTGCGCAGCGGTGATTGTCTTGGGGCTGTCACGCGCGAGTCCAAACCGGTCTCCGGGTGTGATTCCGTGCTTCTCGGCACGATGCACTACGTGGCCGTGGCGGCCCCCTGGCTGGCAGAGAAGTATACCCAGGACGGGGCCATTGATTGGGCACGCATACCTGCACTCCGTTTCGGACCCAGGGATTATCTGCAAGATCGTGATCTTGTTGGACGGCTTGATAATCCGCCGAAGCATCGGCGCGTGTCCGTAGTGCCGTCGATGGAGGCTTTTTTGCACTCCATCGAGGCCGGTTTGGGGTGGGCTATCGTAGTGGATACGCAGGCTAAGGAGATGATCGGGAAGGGGGTTGCTGTGTGGCTTGATAATCAGGTGATTAGCGCAGATTTGTACTGGCAACACTGGCGCCTTGAGTCGCCCCTTCTTGAGCTCCTCACCTCTGCTGTAACCCGCGCCGCTCGTGCCAATATCCCGCCGCGTCCGTCGCTCTAGTGATCCCAGCCGAAGAATTCAGACTGCCAAGTTTCGGGATTTTTGACTCTTTCCGATTCTGCGATCTCTCCGGGAAGAGACGTTCCCGGAGTGAAAGGCGAGCCACCTAACTCCTCTCGGTGGTGCGGCGTGACGAGGCCAGAAAGGTCTGGTCCAACGGGCACAATTTGGGAGGGGCTATTTTCCTTGTGCACGATGTAGTAATGCTGCTTCATCTCTGTGAAGTCGCACGTGTCGCCGAATCCTGGTGTCTGGAAGAGGTCGCGGAGGTAGCCCCACAGGTTCGGCATCTCAGTGATCTTGTTTCTGCTGGCTTTGAAATGACAGTGGTACACGGCATCGAAGCGAATCAACGTGGTAAATAGGCGAATATCGCCTTCAGTGATGTGGCTTCCCATGAGGTAGCGTCGGTGTGCGAGGCGCTCTTCCAGCCAATCGAGGGCCGTTCAGAGGCGGTGGTAGGCATCCTCGTAGGCTCCCTGGCTCGTGGCGAAGCCGCGCCGGTAGACACCATTGTTCACCTCAGTGAGGATGCGTTTCATCACCGGTTTCATTTCTTCCCGGAGTTCAGCCGGATAGAGGTCGGGTGCGTCCTTGTGGTGGAACTGCCTCCATTGCTGCCCAAAATCGATGGTGATGTCGGAATACTTGTTCGTCACCACCTTGCCAGTGGACACTTCAACGATAGCGGGCACAGTGATGCCATGGGGGTACTCGGGGTAGCGCGCGAAGTAGGCGTCCTGAAGCCGGGGGATCCCTAGAACAGGATCAACGCCCCCTGGATCAAGGTCGAAGGTCCACGAGCGCTTGTCGTGCGTGGGACCCGCCAATCCGAGAGAGATTGCATCTTCCAGGCCGTAAAGCCTGCGGGCAATAATAGTGCGGTGCGCCCATGGGCAGGCGCGGGCAGCGATGAGACGGTAGCGATCCTTTTCCACTGGCCAAACAAACGATCTGTCATCTGTTTGCTGTGGTGCAGATCCTGGTTCTAGATCGGCGACTATGCGGTCGTCAATGTAGTTGGTGTCGCGTACAAACTCGCCTTTGTCGTTGTTCGTGCGGTTTTCAGCGTCGCCCGCCCAGTCAGTATCTTTCGTCTTCGTCATGCAATCTAGTGTACGCATCAACAAAAGGTGACGGCGCGCCCGGAATGCGAAAACCGACAAGGTGGCATGTTCGTCCTTTAGGCTAGGGGCGTGGATAAGTTCAACACGCCAGATAAAGCAAGCCCCGTCGATTTCGATTCTGAGATCCCCACCTACACCGGCACCGCCGAGGGGAAAACCGAGGTTTTTGGTTCGCCTGATAGCCAGAAGACGACGGCCTTTAGTCGTCCAGGGCGTGCGAAGCCACAGGTTATTAGCCCCACGCCGAATGAAAACGCGGCAACTGCCGTGTTCTCGGCTTCAGAGTCGCCGGACGCAGATTTTGCGCCGACCGTGTCTACTCCGGCACCGAGTGTCCCAAGCCTCGCCACGGCGATTTCTACGCCCGCCACGACGGTAGCAGATTCCACTAAAGGCTCCTCTTATAGGCTTGGTTCTGCAGTGGAGGAGCCTGAAGAAGAGATCGCCGATTCCCGTCGCGGGACAATCGACTTCGGTCTCCTGCTCCTTCGGCTCGCCTTTGGTGGCTTTCTCGTCTTTGAAGCGATAAAGGTGTTCTTCAATCTCGGAGATGGGGGAGGCCTCGCTGGTATGAAGGACGCGTTCGCTTCCTACAGCATTCCCACGGTTCTGGCCATCGCCGTCCCCGCGATCGAGCTCACCGCAGGAGTCTTCCTTGTTCTCGGCCTTCTGACACCTGTCGCTGCGGCGCTGGCGCTCGTGGCAACGGGGTTTAACGCCCTTCACATGTTTGTTCAGAATGACACAACGAGCCTGTTCTCGGTGTCGCCGGCGGTAACACTTGCAGTCCTTCTCCTAGGTATCGCCCTCGCATTGCAGTTCACCGGGCCGGGGAAGATCGCCTTAGATTTCTCCCGGAGTTGGGCACGGAGACCACGTGCCTCCAGCTGGATCTGGTTCATCCTTGGAATCGTCGGCGCCGGCGCGCTCTGGTGGTTCGGTGCAGGAATTAACCCGTTGGCCTAGCAGCATTCATCGCCCCGCCTCGGCGGGGCTTTTTCGTGCGGACGTTACAGGGAGGTGTTGACAGGCGAGAGCATAGAGCGCCAACACAGCTAGGGCGAGCCAGACGTAGTCCGAGACTAAGAAGGTTTTCCACCAGGAAAGAGCATAGAGGTCAATGGCATCGCCGAACCACCATTTGGGAGGATTCGTCACCATGAGCAGAGTCCACATCCCCAGGACGAAGCCGAGGGCACGTGGCCTGCCAAAAACCGTGTACCACCGCCAAGCGAAGACGGGGATGAAAATGGCGACCCAGACCCAGTGATGTGACCAGGAAATCGGCGAAATGAGCAGCATGAGAATCGCATTGCAGAGCCAAGCGTCCACGTCTAGACCACGGCGGACGAGGGCGACCATCAGCCAGCCGACAAGTCCGATAGCCGCAAAGGACAGCACGAGCCACGTCACGTTGAGGAGCCCCGAATGAGCGTTCAGTGCGTCCTCAGAAGTGAACCACCGCATGATCATGCCCTTAAACGAGGAGTTGGACTGGTACGCAGTGTTTACGCCCGCGTCCTGACCGGAACCGAGCCCTAACAGGGTGGAGGAAAAGTACTCCACAGTCACATCCCAGCGAACGGCGGCCGCAATAAGCGTCGCAAGGATTGTCGAGGCGAAGCTGACAAGGATTGCGCGAATGTTCCGGTTCAGCAAGAAGAAGAAAAGCATGACGAGGGGTGTAAGCTTGATTGCCACAGCGATGCCGATGAGCGTTCCCTGGGGAAGAAACCTCCGTCGGGGGACAAGATCAAGTACAACGAGTCCCATGATGATGATGTTGATCTGTGCAAACGACGAGTTGAGGACGATGGGCTCCAACAACATGACCGCCGGCCACGTCACTGCCACAAGGACGTGCTGTGTAGTCGTCGACGTGCCAGCCGGAGTGAGAATAGCTCGAGCGACAAGATGCAGGCAGGTAAGCAACAACAAAGCGGAGGACGCGATCATGATATCGCCGGCTAGCTTCACGCCGAGCAAGGCCAACGGAACCATGACCAAGGCGCCAAACGGGGGATAGATAAACGGCAGCAGAACTGTTCCCACTTGCATCGGCTGGGAATATACCTCACCACCACGGATGAACGTCCGCACACCTTCGATATAGATAGCCATATCAATGGGTTCATCGTTCATCCGAACCTGCTGCCACAGCACTGCGAGCCCAGCGACAAGCCCCACGGTGATGAGAGCCGTGGGGTAAAGGGCTAATCCTTTATCCGCTCCATTCCTGGTCGCCACTCCCTGGTTCGGTTCACGCCTGTCAGGCACGTGCCTATCTGCGTTGTGCCCGTCCGCCACTTGTTTTTGCATGCGCACCTTTCGTCTCGACTCACTCCATAATCGCACACGCGCACAGAAAGGCGGGCATGTGCCGGGATTACAGTGCGTTCATGAGCCGGGATTACAGAGCGCGCACTGCACCTTTGTCTGCGGAGGTAGCAAGCTTTGCATAAGCCTGTAGAGCCTTGGACACGACACGATTTCGCTTCGGTGTCCACGGGTGCTCGGAGTTTTCCATCCGCTCACGGCGACCCTGGAGCTCCTCCTCGTCCACATCGAGGGTAAGAGTGCGGTTGTGTACAGAGATAGACACGGTGTCGCCATCCTCGATCAATCCGATGAGCCCGCCGTGGGCAGCCTCGGGAGAAATGTGTCCAATGGACAGTCCAGAGGTACCACCGGAGAACCGGCCGTCGGTGATGAGCGCGCAAGACTTGCCCAGGCCTGCACCTTTGAGGAAGCTCGTTGGGTGCAGCATCTCCTGCATACCCGGTCCTCCCGATGGGCCCTCGTAGCGGATGACCACGCAGTCACCCGGCTGAACCTCGTGGTTGAGGATCATGGAGACAGCCGCCTCTTGGCTGTCTACCACACGGGCGGGGCCGGAGAATTCCCAGAGATCCTCGTCAACACCTGCGGACTTCAACACCGCACCGTCTGGAGCCAGATTGCCACGGAGGATGACGAGGCCACCGTCGGAGGTGAACGGGTGGTCGACATCGTGGATGACACCGGCCACGGGGTCGGTATCCAGGTCGTCCCACCGGGTGGACTGTGAGAACGCCTCGTTCGTGCGTGTGCCACCGGGTGCGGCGTGGAAGAGCTCGATGGCTTCATCGGTGGCGTGCCTGCCACGGATGTCCCAATCGTTCAACCACGTGTCCAGATCGGGGTAAATGACGGAGCGCACGTCCTCGTTGAGCATGCCAGCCCTGTGTAACTCTCCGAGGATGGCGGGAATACCACCGGCACGGTGGACATCCTCAACGTGCGCGGTGCCGTTTGGGGCGATCTTGGAGATACAGGGAATTACGTGGGAAAGCTCGTCAATATCGTCGAGGGTGAAGTCCACCTCGCCTTCCTGCGCGGCAGCGAGCGTGTGCAAGATGGTGTTGGATGAACCGCCCATGGCCATATCCAGTGCCATGGCGTTGCGGAACGCATCACGAGTGGCGATTGAGCGCGGCAAAACCGAATCGTCTTCCTCACCGTAGTAGCGCTTGCACAGCTCCACGACGGTGCGCCCGGCGCGGGTAAACAGATCGCGGCGGGCGGTGTGGGTGGCGAGCGTCGTTCCATTTCCAGGAAGAGAAAGTCCCAATGCTTCCGTCAAGCAGTTCATCGAATTTGCCGTGAACATGCCGGAACAGGAGCCGCACGTCGGGCACGCGGATTCAACGATTGTGCCGAGCTCCTCGTCGCTCACGTTGTCATCGGCTGAGTACTGGATGGCATCGATGAGGTTGGAGTGGGACTTAGCCTGGCCGTCGACGACGATGGCTTTGCCTGCTTCCATCGGGCCACCCGAGACGAACACGGCGGGTATGTTCAGTCGCAGCGCTGCGTTCAGCATGCCTGGGGTGATCTTGTCACAGTTGGAGATGCACACCATGGCATCTGCAGTATGCGCGTTGACCATGTACTCCACCGAATCAGCGATGATCTCGCGGCTTGGTAGCGAGTACAACATGCCACCGTGGCCCATAGCAATGCCGTCATCCACGGCGATAGTGTTGAACTCCTTGGGTACACCACCAGCCGCGCGTACCGCTTCAGCAACGATATCGCCGACGTTTTTGAGATGAACATGCCCAGGAACGAACTGTGTGTATGAGTTGACGATGGCCACGATCGGCTTACCAAAGTCCTCTTCGGCGGTGCCCGTTGCCCGCCACAGTGCCCGTGCGCCAGCTGCCTGCCTGCCTACGGTTGTGACCTTTGAGCGAAGTTGAATCATGATGCGCTCCTCCTTGTGCCTGAAAGTGACCGGTAAAACCAACACAACGATGTATCTGGGGCGAATAAACGCCTTCACAGGTTGTGGTAAACATACCTTAGTCGCTTTCCCCCGGAAAAAATCCCAAAATGTGGTTAGTGTGTTCCGTCTGGCGGGAGAGAATGAGAAAAGCCACGTGCTGGGGCACGTGGCTGAAGGGGTAAAAGCGCTGTACTACTAGCACATCGTGCTACTCGTACTTTTTCGTGCGCGTGTTGCTGCTAGTGCTTTTTCTTGCGTGCTGCGCGCTTCCGGTCAAGATCTTCGGCCACTTTTTGTTCGCGCGCTTCCGCCTCCTCTTTGGAAACCAGTACTTCGTGGCCGTCCTTCGAGACGATTCGTACTTTGTCCTTGGCGGCTTCGTATCCATCGGTGTAGACGTCCGGGATGCGGCCACCGGAGGCCGCTGCAAATTTAGGAATGCTGTTAAAGGTGACGGCGGGGAGGGGGAGAAGGCGGCCATCCTTTGCTACTGCCAGTGTTCGCGACTTTTCAAAGCGTAGCTTGTCAAACTCGTCCCATGTCATGGATTGTGGCGCCTTAAAGGCGTAGCGTGCCGTGATGCC
Organism: Corynebacterium sp. HMSC073D01; assembly: GCF_001815555.1. Classification (NCBI taxonomy): domain Bacteria; kingdom Bacillati; phylum Actinomycetota; class Actinomycetes; order Mycobacteriales; family Corynebacteriaceae; genus Corynebacterium; species Corynebacterium sp. HMSC073D01. The sequence continues at coordinate 21,640 of NZ_KV821020.1, forward strand.
CGTCTCTGAGGCGACCGTGGTGGAGGAGCGAAGTGCCCACCAGACGAGGAGGGTGGGGATAATGACAAAAACATAGACCCACAAATCCCTGCCTGCAGCGATGAAGATAAAGAAGAGGAAGAAAAGAGCGGCGGCAAGGTGTCCCTTGGAGGGGGTGAACCTGGCGGCATTGCTGGGCGCGTTCGTCTTTGGCATGGGGCTTATTCTATGGCATTCCGGGCATCCCGCATGCATAGGGTGATTGGGGTGTAAGCTTGAAAATCTCGCCAAATGGGATAAGTATCCCAAATTTGGGGGTAGCGCAGTTGCGGTAGTGGAAGACCCGCTATAAAGTCTCAGACATGACAAATCTTCGACTTCTAGTGGTAGTGATTACCGAGCGGTGCAGGCCGCGGGCGCTACCAATGTCGTCGTAGAAAAAGCAACAGATGCTTTTATTCGCCCCCGTCTTCGCGCCGCACCCCGGTACCGAAGGCGGGGGTCTTGTCATATCACGTCAGGGCCATCCGCACTCATAGACGTAAACCGCACCATGGTTCACCCCACCTGTTGCGAAACGACAACTCCACCGAACCGCCCACGCCACACGGGGCAGATGAAGGGAAAGGGTACAAGGTTGTGACAAAAGGTAAACCCCCAACTCCAGCCAGCTTGCCCAAGAAGCTCAAAAACACGGCTTCTGGGCAGCACGAATCCGTCAAGCCGATCACGATGACAGGAGCAGAAGCCGTCGTGAGGTCTCTAGAAGAGCTCGGCGTAGATACCATCTTTGGTATTCCTGGTGGTGCTGTCCTACCGCTGTATGACCCCCTCTACAGCTCGGAGAAGATCCACCACGTGTTGGTTCGTCACGAGCAGGGGGCGGGGCACGCAGCGGAAGGCTATGCCACAGCTAGTGGAAAGGTCGGTGTATGCATCGCTACCTCCGGACCCGGTGCTACGAATATCGTGACGGCGCTGGCAGATGCCAACCTCGATTCTGTTCCGATTGTCGCCATCACCGGTCAGGTTGGTCGCAGCCTGCTCGGTACGGATGCCTTCCAAGAGGCTGATACTCGTGGCATCACGATGCCTATCACAAAGCACAACATGATGGCTCAGTGCGCGGAGGATATCCCCCGCATGCTTGCGGAGGCGTTTCACATCGCCTCCACGGGGCGCCCCGGTCCCGTCCTTGTGGATATCCCCAAGGATGTGCAGAATGCGACACTTGAGTTTCAGTGGCCACCGGAGATGAACCTTCCCGGGTACCACCCGGTAACCGAGCCACACAAGCGGCAAATCTCCGAAGCCGTGGACCTCATCGCTGCTGCACAGCAGCCGGTGCTGTACATCGGTGGTGGCGTGATCAAGTCGGGTGCCTGCAAGGATCTCCGCGCGTTCGCTGAGTTCACCGGCATTCCGTTGGTAACCACTCTGATGGCGCTCGGCGCGATGCCAAAACATCACCCGTTGAATATGGGAATGCCAGGCATGCACGGCACGGTTCCGGCTAACGCTGCTCTCCAACGCTCTGACCTCATCATCGCTATCGGAACGCGGTTTGACGATCGCGTCACCGGCGATGTCGAGGCCTTCGCGCCCCACGCAAAGATCATCCACGCGGATATTGATCCGGCCGAGATCTCCAAGATCAAGGAGGCGGATGTTCCCATCGTCGGCGATGCGGCGGAGGTACTGCGTGCGCTGTATGCGGCCTACAAACAGGCCGGACACAGCAAGCTTGAGCTGGGAAAGTGGATGACCTACCTGAACAATCTGCAGTCGAAATTCCCGCTCGGATACGACACGTCCGATGGCGACGATATCGACCCGCAGTTTGTTCTGCAGAAGCTTGCAGAGATCGTGGGACCCGACGCGATCTACGTCTCTGGTGTGGGACAGCACCAAATGTGGGCTGCCCAATTCCTCGAGCTCGATGCGCCTCGTACATGGTTGAACTCCGGAGGTCTCGGCACCATGGGGTACTGCATCCCAGCTGCACTTGGCGCTAAGGCGGCATGTCCAGAAAAGAATGTGTGGGCGATTGACGGTGATGGTTGCTTCCAGATGACAAATCAGGAGCTGGCTACCGCCGCGATCGAGGGCTACCCACTCAAGGTGGCCATCATCAATAACGGAAACCTGGGCATGGTGCGGCAGTGGCAGACGCTCTTTTACGAGGAGCGCTATTCCAACACACACCTGGGAGACCGTGGCTCCTATATCCCGGACTTCGTCCTGCTCGCCGAAGCCCTGGGCTGCGTGGGCATCCGCGTAGAGCGTGAGGAAGACGTGGAGCCAGCGATCCGGAAGGCGCAAGAAATTAACGACCGCCCCGTGGTCATCGACTTTATCGTCGCCGAAAATGCCCAGGTGTGGCCGATGGTCGCCGCCGGTGCGTCGAACTCGGACATCGAATACGCGCGCGGATTGCGCCCGCTTTTCGACGAAGACTCGGCCGCCGAACGCCTCACCGCCATCGACGCGGCACTGCAGGCACACACAGCGCCCCATAATTCGGATCACTCGGATCTAGCTGCCCCTGGGCCCGCGCCCAAGGTGAGCTACTTCACCTACGAGGAGGAGAACAATGGCTAACCGCGAGAAATCGATGCACACGCTCTCCGTGCTGGTGGAAGATGTCGACGGCATTATGTCCCGGGTCTCCGGGATGTTCACCCGCCGCGGCTACAGCATGCACTCGATCAACTCGGCGAAGACGGAAGTTCCCGGGTTCAACCGGATCACTGTCGTCGTTTGGGCAGACGAGGTGCACATCGAGCAGATCACCAAGCAGCTGAACAAGCTCATCAACGTGATCAAGGTGGTGCGCTTCGAAGACGAGGCTGCTATCGCCCGTGGCTTCCTCATGGTGAAGGTGGCGGCCGACACATCAAATCGGCCACAGGTGGTGGATGCAGCGAAGCTGTTCCGTGCACGCGTCATCGATGTAGCCCGGGAATCGGTCATCATCGAGGCGACCGGCGGTGAAGCGAAGCTCAAGGCACTGCTTGAGGTGCTGGAGCCTTTTGGGATTCTGGAGCTTATCCAGTGTGGCCAAATCGCCCTGGGCCGCGGACCACGGACAATGATGCCCCCGGCGCTCCGCCAGCAAAATTAAACTACTACTACACGGGCGGATTCACACCATGGTGATTCGTCCACCCGGATTCACCCTATGCAGATTATCCGCAGACGGTTCCGCATTCGAAATATCTTCCGTGAAAGGATACTGACACACAATGGCTATCGAAGTTCTCTACGACGATGACGCTGATCTGACCATCATCCAGGGCCGCAAGGTCGCCATCATCGGCTACGGCTCCCAGGGCCACGCGCACGCGCAGTGCCTCCGTGATTCTGGTGTCGAGGTCGTCGTCGGCCTCCGCGAGGGATCTAAGTCCGCAGTGAAGGCAAAGGAAGCTGGCTTCACTGTTACGTCCAACGCTGAGGCAGCCGCATGGGCTGATGTTGTCGTCCTGCTGGCTCCGGATACCTCCCAGGCAGCTATTTACGAAAAGGACATCGCACCGAATCTCAACCCCGGTGACGCACTCTTCTTCGGCCATGGCCTGAACATCCACTTCGACCTCATCAAGCCGGATCCGTCTATCACCGTCGGCATGGTTGCTCCGAAGAGCCCCGGTCACCTCGTACGCCGTCAGTTCGTAGATGGCAAGGGCGTTCCAATGCTCATCGCGGTCGATCAGGATCCGGAGGGCAACGGCCGTGACCTCGCCCTCAGCTATGCTGCAGCTATCGGCGGTGCCCGTGCCGGCGTGATCCCCACCACCTTCAAGGATGAGACGGAAACCGACCTCTTCGGTGAGCAGGCCGTCCTGTGCGGTGGCCTGGAGAAGCTCATCATGACCGGTTTTGAGGTGCTGACCGAGGCTGGCTACGAGCCGGAGATGGCCTACTTCGAGGTACTGCACGAAATGAAGCTCATCGTTGACCTCATCTATGAAGGTGGCATCGGCAACATGAACTACTCCATTTCCGATACCGCAGAGTACGGCGGATACCTGTCCGGCCCGCGCATCATCGATGACTCCGTTAAGCAGAAGATGAAGGACGTCCTGAAGGACATCCAGGACGGCACCTTTGTTGGCCAGCTGCTCAAGAACATTGAGGGTGGCAACAAGGATCTTGAGGCTCGTCGCACGAAGATCGCCGAGCATCAGATTGAGAAGACCGGCGCTGAGCTCCGTGACCTCATGAGCTGGGTTAAGAACCCGCTGAACGATACCGCTCACTAGCTCACCGCTCATTATTCGCAACGGTTGTTTCTCGCCGTAGCGGTACCTTTGCACACGGGACACACCGCCTCGCCTTCCGCGAGGCGGTGTGTTTGTCGTTTGCACCTTGTCTGATTGTCTACATGTCTGCTTGTCGACGACGTGTCGTCGCTTCGGTTTACTGCCTCTTCTCGGCTCGCCGGTGAGCCGGGACGGATGACGTGACGGCACCCGAGGGCGTCGACAAGCAAAAGGGAAACGAACCGTTACAGTGGAGGCATGGAGATAACCTACACAGCCGTTAGCTTTGAGCGCTGGGTGCGTGAGTTGGTGCGCGAGACACTGCGGTTCATTGCCATTGACGGGCGTGGAGGAGCAGGGAAATCGACGCTTGCTGCTCGGGTGGCGGAGCATCTCGGTGCCCCCGTGGTGCACGTCGACGATGTGTCGTGGAATTACGGTCGCTTCGACTGGGCGGATGAGCTAAAGAAGGGCATTGTCGACCCGCTTCTGCGTGGCCTCGATGTGAATTACGTCCCGCCGGGGTGGAAACCCCACGGCAGAACGGGGGCCATTGTCTTGCCGGGGAGCGCACCTGTCGTGCTCATAGAGGGGACGGGGATCATCCGACCCGAATTCGACTGGAAGAGCAGTGTGTGGGTGGCCGGTGACATACAGGAGCAGCGCCAGCGCTGCATAGACAGGGGAGAGGATCCGGCCTTTTTCGATGCTTGGCAGGACAAAGAAATTTCCTTCCTGGAGCACATGACACCGTGGGCGCACGCGACGTGGATCGTCGACGGCTCTGACGTTATGGGCGACACCCTTGCCGTTGCACGGCTGAGAGGTCAGAAGGAACCGTGAGAACCGGAAAGGTGAGCAGAAGAAAAGCCCTGTAAGCGGCAACGCCCGTAACCGAAATCGGTTGCGCGACCGCAAGGAAGCGCGAGCGCAAAGAAGCGCGAGTACGGAGAAACCCGAGCGGTAAGAGGTACACCCGCTGAGGAGTGAGAGCGGAAATAGGTGCGACCGCTAAGAAGTGAGAGCGGTCGAGATGTGCGATCGAAAGAGCACAGTGAAACCTATTCCACTGCCTCCAACAAAGGGTATCCTTAGTTTTGAAGTAAAAGTTTGCAGGCGGTATCAGGCTAGGAGAAACCGTGGAAGCTCACAATCATGCGCATGACGAGCACGAGCACCCACATGCAAGGGGGCACAACCACCATCATCATGCCGGGCACCATCATGCCGGGGCATCAGTTCGAGCACTGGCAATAGCGTGCACGATGACGGTGACCATCCTTATTGCAGAGGTTGTTGGTGGCATTGTCTCGGGATCACTGGCGCTACTCTCAGACGCCGCCCACATGCTGTCGGATGCCGCAGGCCTGATCCTTGCTCTTGTCGCAAGTTGGTACGGGCAGAAGCAAGCTTCGGGGAGGGCGACGTACGGAAACAAACGCTTCGAGGTGCTCGCGGCATTCATCAATGCCGTCGTTGTGCTTGCTATCAGTGTGTGGATCATTGTCCGCGCGATCATGCGTTTCATGGCTCCCGAACCTGAAGTGCATACCGGCGTCATGCTTGTTGTCGCTGTCGTCGGTTTACTCGCCAACGTCGTCTCCGCAATTATCCTTAACCGCTCTGCCAGCGACTCGATGAACGTCAAAGGGGCGCTACTGCACGTCTTGAGCGACCTTTTGGGTTCCGTCGCCGTCATCGTCGCGGGGCTCATAATCCAGTTCACAGGCTTTACTGCAGCGGACTCCATTGCGTCCCTCGTCATTGCAGTGATTATCGTTCCGCGCGCAACGAGCCTCGTGTTTAGCTCCGCAGGAGTCCTTGTCGAGCGTGCCCCGGAGACAGTATCTGTGAAAGCAGTCAGGCAACGCCTGTCAGCGCTTTCTGGCGTGGTCGCCGTTCATGATCTCCACGTCTGGTCGCTGGACGGGGAGTCTCTTCTCGCCACCTGCCATGTCGTTGCAGATGGGCCACACCACCCAGTATTGGACGCGGTCCACAGTGAACTAGTAAAAATGGGAATTGACCATTCGACCATCCAGATGGAGACCCCTGACCACGTAAAGTGCGAAGGCGAGCTGCATCCTTAGGCGAAAGAAGATAGATTTAAGGCCATGGGATTTTCAACACCGAGTTACGGTTTGCACGATCTTTTTGCGCGCATTGATCGAGGTGATCTCCAGCTCCCGGATTTCCAGCGAGGCTACAAATGGAACCTTGACGCTATCCGCGAGCTCATCGTTACAGTCCTCCGCGGTTACCCCGTCGGGGCGCTGATGGCGCTCGAGACCCGACATGTCCCCATCCGCTTCCGCCCGCGCCCGATTGACGGCGCTCCGGACATTAATGACAACCCCGGCCTGCTGTTGCTCGATGGCCAGCAGCGCCTCACATCGCTCTACCACACGCTGAAGGGCGACGGCTTTGTGAAGACGGTCGATTCCCGCTCCAAGCCCATCAAGCGACGCTTCTTCGTCGATCTCAACCGTGTGGCGGAGTCCGATATCCTTCCGGATGAGGCTGTCTTTTCCGTTGACCAGAAAGGAAAAGTGCGCAGTCACTTTGGCCCACAGATCGACTTCCCGCTGGACACTACAGAGGCTTTCCTCAAAGCCAACGTGGTGCCCGTTTCCAGCCTGTTGACGGACAAGGTGACCGATCTTCTCTTGGACATGGCATCCACCGGAAACATGCAGCGCCAAGAAGTCAAAGCCTTCAACAACAAAGTGGTCAAACCACTGGCTGGCTACCAGATTCCCGTTATCCGGCTCGACCGAGAGACGGCACAGGCGGGCGTGGGTTCTATCTTCGCACACGCAAATTCTGCAGGCCTGCAGATGGACGTATTCGAGCTCCTCACTGCCGTCTTCGCCGCAGAGGATCCGGAGTTCGACCTGAAGGCAGATTGGGAACGTACCAAGGGCATCTTGGAGGACCATCCTGTATTTAAAGACCTCGACCGCACGGACTTCCTCACCGCAGTCGCCCTGTATGTGACAGCAAAGAAGGGACACGCACGTGGCCACCGCGAGGACATCCTTCGGTTGACGTTGGATGACTACATTCCGGCCGCTGAATCCGTGCGCAAGGGGATTAAGTCTGCAGCCGAGTTCGTCACCGTCCGCGGCATGTTCACAGCTGAGCAGATTCCGTTCCCCAAACAACTCATTCCCATCACGGTCATTCTTTCGCTGCTCTCGGATACCCCGGAGGTGTTCGAGTCCCAGGATGCTGTCGACCGCATGAACCGCTGGTTCTGGTCGGGAGTGTTCGGCGAGCTGTACAGTTCCCACTCGCTGACCACCCGCATCGCCCACGACTGCTCCGAGGTGACTCGCTGGGTGCGTGCGGGAGCTGAGGACGACGAAACAGTTCCTGAGCCGGCGACGGTCGAGTCCGCCACGTTTAACGAGTCCAGGCTCTTCTCCGTCGGTCGTGATTCACCAGTGCACAAAGCGATCTACACGCTGCTCATGGCACGCGGTGCACGCGACTGGCGCACCGGTGAGCTGTTCAGGGAACAAACCTTCTTCGAGATGAAGACCGGCTTCCACACGATCTTCCCGGGCTCCTGGTGTGAGGACAACGGCGTTGATCGCGTGCTGGAAGAGTCCGTGCTCAACCTCACCCCTATGGCGCGACGCACGGAGGTTGTGCGTGCCGGAACATCACCAGCGCGTTACCTCGCCCGACTTATGGGCAAGTCGCTCATGGATCAGAACCAGTTCAACAAGGTCCTGGCTACGCATCTGCTCGACCCTGAGCTGCTGCAGGCCGGTGAGCCATTCAAGTTCTTCGCCGATCGGCGCGAGCGCTTTGTGAAGATGGTCGAGGAGGCCATGGGCAAGCCCGTCACTCACGACGTGGACGAAGCGGATCTCCGCGGAGGCTTCGAAGGCCCGGATGCTTTTGTTCAGTAGCCCCAGTCTCACCTTTGAGGTTTACTAATTCGCAAAAGGTCGGTGACATTCGTCGCCGACCTTTTTCGTACCTTCATAGCCCTTCAGGCTTGAAGGTTTTCAAGCGTCTACGCCTGTCGGTTCTCAATTTTTCTTGTCCGCGTTAGCAAGATACCCGTGGTTGCACGGTTCCGCGCTGCATGGTTGCTAATTTTCTGGTTTTTTGGCACCGTTGAATAGTTGTCTTTTTACTATTTGCCACCGGCGCATATGTCGGTGGTCTCGTTTGTGAAAGGTGCGGTCATTGTCCGTCCGTAAAAACCTTGCGCTCTGCGTTTCCACCATCCTCGTTGCAGGCCTGACCCTTGCTGGTTGCTCCTCGTGGGACGGTGATTCCGCTGTAGAAACGACAACCCAGGCTCAGCCAACGGGGTTATTCGCAGAGGCCAAGGCGCGGAACACGTCGAGGACAGTAGACGAGCGATTTCCAGCGACCCCTCACGTTGTTGCCGACGATTCCTACTCCGGAGTTAGTGCTTCCCAGACTTTCTTAGAAAAATCGGAGACAGCCATCGTTACAGGTCCGACGATGAATGAACAGCTGCGGGGTGCGTCCCTTTCCGTTGCTTCCTACGCGCCGATGTTCCGAATGACACCCGAGAGTCGGCAGTCGATTATCGACGAGCTCTCACGGCTTGGTGCACACACTATCCTTGCGGTAGGCGACGCAGACCTCACCGGTATCAGTCCAGAGACGACGGTGATCACCGATGACTTCACGGATCGCGGAGTCGAAGAGCTCATCGCTCTCAAGCTCAACCGCGTCCCAGTGGAAGCGCCGGAGGATGTCGCAAGCGCAGTTGCCGGGCTCGGCACGAACAACACTGTCCAGCTCGTACCCTCATTTGAACCCCTTGATCCGCATTTAGTGAAGACACCTGAGGACCCACACGCCAAGCGGACAGCGCTGCGTGCTTTTCCCATTCAGTCGCCCCGTGATGGTGGCATGGCTCCTGTCGTTTTGGCCTGGCCAGGGACCGCTGTGGCCTCCATCGCCAACGCGCGTGTTTACGGAGCAGAAGTACACGTTTTGCCCTACCCAGACCCGCGCGTGTCTAAGGAGTCAATGGAGCTCGTTGCAGGCCTCGCCGATAAGCCCCTCATCGCCCTCGGCAGCGCGTTCGGGACAGGGGAGTACCTTGCAGAGGAGATTCGCTTTGGTGAGAAGGAGCGGCCGACCCTGGCCACAGGCACTCCGTTGGTTTTGCCCGGGCAACGCATGGTTGCTCTCTACGGCCATCAGCTCACTCCCGTTCTCGGTGTTATGGGGGAGCAGCCGCCGGCGGAGTCCGTTGAACGTGTGAAGGAACTTGTTGCTCAGTACCAGCCATTTTCCTCGGAACCGGTCGTGCCCGCCTTCGAGATCATTGCTACTGTGGCTTCTGGTGGCCCAGGCCCGGATGGAAACTACTCCAACGAATCGGCTCCGGAGGATCTCGTGGGATACATTGATGCGATTACAGAGGCCGGCGGGTATGCCGTCATTGATCTGCAGCCGGGTCGGGCAACGTTTTTGGAGCAGGCAAAGCTTTACGAGGACCTTCTCAAACGTCCGAACGTTGGGCTTGCACTCGATGCTGAATGGCGAATCGGCCCCGATGAGCTGCCTATGCAACGCATCGGCTCCGCGACGGCCGCAGAGATCAACGAGGTATCTGAATGGTTGGCGCAGTTGGTGGAGCGAGAGAACCTTCCCCAGAAACTCTTCGTTTTGCACCAATTCCAGCTCGCCATGCTGCCCGATCGGGAGAACATAGATACTCGCCATCCCGAACTTGCTTTTGTGCTCCATGCAGATGGTCACGGTGTCCCGGAGCAGAAGTTTGATACGTGGAATATTTTGCGCCAGAATCTGGATTCACGGTATTTCATGGCGTGGAAGAATTTCATCGACGAAGACACGCCGACTTTCACTCCTGAACAGACGATGACGACGGTTGTACCACAGCCGTGGTTCGTGTCTTACCAGTAAGGAGCCTCTTTTAAAAAACGGTTCCCTTTATCCTCCAGGTGGGCTAGAATCTGTTCATTACAAAGTGAAAATATGCATTGCATTGCGAGTTATACGCCTTGTGGTGCCTGTAGTGAAGGAGAGACATGCCCAAGCGTAAACCTGTCGTACTCATCGCGGATAAGCTGTCCCAGTCCACGGTGGAGATATTGGGATCTGATGTTGAGGTTCGCTGGGTAGACGGCACGGATCGAGACGCTCTCCTCGAAGCCATTCCTGAGGCCGACGCTCTACTCGTGCGTTCGGCTACGAAGGTGGATAAGGAGGTTCTCGATGCTGCAGCGAACCTGCAGATCGTCGGACGTGCAGGAGTCGGCCTAGATAACGTCGATGTGGAGACGGCAACGGAGAAGGGGATTATGGTGGCTAACGCCCCCACGTCCAATATCCACTCCGCCTGTGAACATGCGCTGGCTCTGCTGCTCGCAACCGCGCGCCAAATCCCAGCCGCCGATAAGACTCTTCGCGATGGTGAGTGGAAGCGCTCGAAATTCAAGGGCGTGGAGATTTACGGCAAGGTGATCGGTATTGTCGGCTTTGGGCACATTGGTCAGCTGTTCGCCGAGCGTATTGCCGCCTTCGGCGTTGATGAGATCCTTGCCTACGACCCATATGCCAACCCTGCACGTGCTGCTCAACTTGGTGTGGAGCTGGTTCCCATTCGCGATCTGATGGAGCGGTCTGATTTTGTCACCATCCACCTTCCCAAGACTCCCGAAACGGAGCGCATGTTTGACCGGGACCTTTTAAGCTCCGCCAAGCAAGGCCAGATCATCATCAACGCCGCGCGTGGCGGGCTTGTCGACGAGCAGGCGCTCGCCGATGCGATCAACGAGGGGCGCATTCGCGGTGCAGGCTTTGACGTTTATGCTACGGAGCCGTGCACGGATTCGCCGTTGTTCTCGCTTCCCGAGACAGTGGTCACCCCCCACCTCGGAGCTTCGACATTTGAAGCACAAGACCGCGCTGGAAGCGACGTGGCGGACTCTGTTCTTATGGCACTCGCTGGCGATCTCGTACCTGATGCTGTGAACGTGCCCGGTGGGCGCCCGTCTCAAGAGGTATCCAGCTGGCTCAATCTTGCTCGCAAGCTGGGACTTATCGCTTCCGCAGTGCTGGAGAAGGCTCCGTCGACGGTGGAGATTGTCGCCCGTGGCGAGATCTCTCACGAGAACATCGAGCCTCTTGGTCTGTCTGCACTGCGAGGAATCTTCTCCAGAGTCGTTGACGAGGACGTCAGCTTTGTCAACGTGTCACGTATTGCTGAGGAGCGCAACGTCACCGTTTCTACATATACCGAGCCACAGGCACAGTCTTACCGCTCGACGCTGGAAGTGACCGTTATCGCTGCAGACGGATCCAAGTATTCGGCGAAGGGCGCGCTGTCCGGAATCGACAAGGAAGAACGCATCATCACTCTCGGCAGGCGTCCGCTCGATCTGCATGCAACGGGCAAGAACCTCATTCTCCGCTACCAGGATCACCCCGGTGCTATCGGCAAGGCGGGGTCACGCTTGGGGGCCGCTGGCATCAATATTCTCGCTGCGGCGATGTCGATCGACCGTGACTCCTCCGCAGCAACGCTGGTTCTGCGAGTCGACGGTGATGTAGCACAGGAGACTCTCGAGGATTGTGCACAGTCGCTCAAGGCGACGGCAGTGAAGATCGACCTCGGCAAATAGTGGGCAAATAGTGGGCAAATAGTATTTACCTCTCGCAGGGCACTGCGGGCCGGTAGCATGGTGTATATGACGCACAGATCAGTTATCGTCCGCAGTGCCCTTGCTGCTGTTCTTGCAGCTTCCTGTGTCGCGGGACCAGCTTCAGCTCAGTCAACACAGGGATATGACCCGGACACGCCGGTAGGGCAGGTCATGTACGCATCCTCCCAAATCATTTGGCCCCCACTTTTGGGTTTCATCAACTTCCTGCAAGCGGATAATGACAGGAACATGATGCTCAGTATCTATGCCGCGTCGCAGGGAGGCCTGGAGGTGCGGGGTTCTTTTAGAGAACTCGATCGTTGTGCGCAGGGACTGAATTCCTCTAACCCGGATACGATGGCACGGTTTTTTGGTGCGGGGGTCTGCCTCTTGGTTAACCCGTGGATTGTGGATCAATACCGGGAAGAGCAGAGGTACTTCGACACTGCGTACCGACTGTATTAGAAGTTTCTGGGCACACGCGGAGGGGGATCGTAGTGTGCTTTCCTGCGATTTTGTGTGGCATTGTTGCCGGGGGAGTAGGGACTGCTAGACTTCAACTAGTCACATAGTGAGAAATGGAGTTCATAATATGAGATTGGCAGTGATTGGTGGAGATGGTATCGGGCCAGAGGTTACCGCCGAAGCGCTTAAGGTTCTGAAGGCCGTCCGCGACGATGTTGAGGTCACCGACTTTGATCTCGGAGCGAAGCGCTACCTTGCTACCGGCGATCTGCTCACCGATGCGGATCTGGCTGCTCTTCGCGAGCACGATGCAATCCTGCTTGGTGCGGTTGGTGCGCCTGGCGAGGTTGCCCCCGGTGTGCTGGAGCGCGGACTGCTGTTAAAACTCCGTTTCGAGCTGGATCATTTCGTCAACCTGCGCCCGGCGAAGCTATATCCCACGTCCCCCAGCCCGCTGAAGGATCCCGGTGAGATCGATTTCGTTGTCGTCCGCGAGGGAACGGAGGGCCTGTACTGCGGCAACGGCGGCACGCTTCGCCACGGAACCCCGCAGGAGGTGGCCTCCGAGGTATCGCAGAATACGCGCTATGGCGTTGAACGCGTCGTGCGCGATGCCTTTGAACGGGCAATGAAGCGCCGTAAAAAGCTGACGCTTGTGCACAAAATGAACGTGCTTGTTAATGCTGGCGGTCTGTGGAAGCGCACTGTCGATGAGGTTGCCAAGGAGTACCCCGAGGTGGAAGTGGACTACAACCACATCGATGCCGCCACAATCTACATGGTGACCAACCCGGAGCGCTACGACGTCATCGTGACCGACAACCTCTTTGGCGATATCCTCACCGATTTGGCTGGTGCCATCACAGGTGGCATTGGTCTAGCAGCGTCGGGCAACATCGATGCGACTCGCACGAATCCGTCCATGTTCGAGCCCGTTCACGGATCCGCGCCGGACATTGCAGGAAAGGGGATCGCCGACCCGCGCGCTGCCATCCTTTCTGTGGCGATGCTCCTTGAGCATCTTGGCGATGACGAGAATGCTCAGCGCGTCCGTGATGCCGTTGCCCATGACGTGGAGACACGCCCGGCGGGCGAGGTCAAGACCGCAGAAATAGGGGATGCAGTCGCCGCAGCTCTCGCCTAGAGCCTGAACAACGTGCCCAGCTTCTTCTCGTTGGAAGACGCTGGGCTTTCTTGTTGTAGGTATAGTTTCCAATATGCGTTTTGCTCGAATTGCAACAAAAGAATCTATGAGCTTCTCCACCGTCGACGGTGAAGAGCAGAACCTGACGTTCCGTGCGATCGCCGGTCACCCCTTTGAGGAGCCGGAATACACAGGTAAGGAATTTCGCCCGGACGAGGTGAAGCTCCTCGCCCCGATGCTTTCCTCAAAGATCGTGCTTATCGAGGATAATCACGGTGATGGGGAGCCGAATTTCTTACTTAAGCCCCCGACTGCAGTTATCGGTCCGGGTGCCCCCATTAGGATTCCCGCAGCTGCCATGGGTGCGGCTTTTGAAGGCCAGTTGGCACTCGTCATCGGGAAGCCGTGCAAGGGCGTCGCTGCCGCAGACTGGCGCTCGGTAGTCTTTGGCGCCACGATTCTCAATGATGTCTCGGCTGTCGGCCTCGATACCCCCGGCGAACAGGCTGTTCGTGCGCGCGCATTCGACACCTTCTGCCCGGTCGGCCCGTGGATTGATACGGATCTCGAGTCACTCAACGTGGAGGACACCGTGGTCATCGGCCATGTGACCCGCGGTGAGGAAAAGACCACCTATGAAGAGGCGTCGACAAGCTCAATCGTGTGGAGCTTCGGTGAGATGATCGAATACGTCTCCCACACCATGACCCTTCTGCCGGGTGACATTATCGCCACCGGGCTGCCGGTGAAGCAGCACCAGCTCGCAGCAGGAGACACTGTCACTATTGAGGTAGAAGGCCTGGGGCAGCTGCGAAACCGAGTGCTCTAGAAAATCCTCAGGTTTGATAAAACCTGGTGATCGCAGGTAAGTGCTGGTGAATCGCGGACTGCTTGGTGATCTGCGGTACACCCTGGTGGGGCCGGGTAAACTCCCAGCTCCTCCGCTGGCAAAGACCCGCTAATGCGCTGGTGCTGGAGTGCCGCGCTGCGGTGCTCGCGCATCCTAGCGCCTGCGATCCGGGGAACTCTGGGTGAGTGGTAGAGCGTGGGGCAGAAAAATTACAACCCCAGCGAGCGCAGGATCGTTCCCAACTTGGCAGTTGTCTCCTCGAGTTCTTGCTGCGGATCGGACTGGGCAACGATACCGCCACCGGCCCATGCCCGGCCACGGGTACCGTCCTCTGACACCTCGGCGCAGCGGATAGCAACCATGAACTCGCCGTTTCCTTTCGCATCGGCCCAGCCGACAGTGCCCGCGTAAAAGTGGCGATCGGATTCCACATCGAGGATCATCTGGCGCGCGGCTTCCTCCGGGGTGCCACAGATCGCGGGTGTGGGGTGGACAGCGCGGGCAAGATCGAGTGCCGTGAGCGTTGGGTCGCTGAGTTTACCGCGTATGGGGGTAGCCAGGTGCCACACTTCGTTCGTGCTGGTCAGTTCCGGAGTGTCCGGGATAGTGAGAGACGAGGTGAGAGGTTCCAGCGACGCGCGGATGTCATCCACCACAAAGCGATGCTCCGCGAGATCTTTTGCCGATGCCAGCAGTCGGTTCGCTGCAGCCTGGTCCTCAACCGGATCTGCACAGCGCGGTGCGGTACCCGCCAGGGGGTAGCACGTGACTTCTGCGCCCTGCTTGCGTACGAGCACCTCAGGTGAACACCCAACAAGCCAGGATCCGCCAAGGTCAACGATGAAACCGTCATGGGATGACGAAGTGGCAATGAGCCGTGCGGCGACAAGGCGTGGGTCAACCGGCTCGTCAAAGGCGATATCGACTGCGCGCGCCAGGACCACCTTGTCCAGGTTGCCACGTTTTAGTGCCTCCACAGCTGCGGTAACGCGAGCTAGATGCTCTTCAGGAGATGGGTCGAACCCGGCGATGTGCGCCTTGAGCGTAGATCCCTCGCCGGTGAGGTAGTACGGGTGGGGATGCAGCGATGTCTCCTCCCAGATCACGGACTTGGGAACTGTCAGTGCAGCAGGGGCGGAGGGATCGAAGGGGAGCGCCCCTACTATGAGCCCTGCCGTAGGTAGCGCGGCGATCGCCTCGTCAACGGACGTGTAAAAGGCTGCTCGTCCCTGGGTGCGGACGGAGCCGTGGACACGTGACAAGAGGAAGTCCGGGGCTGAGTGTGGTCTGGAAGGTCTGCTTGGTCGCATGATGAGAAATTGTAGCGGGTAGACTTTTAGACCATGTCTGATGTACGCGTTCGATTTTGTCCGTCCCCAACCGGCACGCCGCACGTTGGTATGGTGCGAACAGCACTTTTCAACTGGGGCTATGCCCGCCACACCGGTGGCAAACTGATTTTCCGCATCGAGGATACCGATGCTGCCCGCGATTCCGAGGAGAGCTACCAGGCGATTATCGAGTCACTGCAGTGGCTCGGCCTCGACTGGGATGAGGGGGTAGTAAAGGGTGGTCCTCATGAGCCCTACCGCCAGAGCCAGCGAGGTGACATCTACCTCGACGTGCTGGAGAAGCTGAAGGAAACCGGATACGTCTACCCTGCTTACTCCACCAACGAAGAGGTTCAGGCTCGCCACAAGGCTGCCGGCCGTGACCCGCACCTGGGCTACGACAACTACGATCGCGATCTCACCGACGAACAGAAGGCTGCCTTCGAGGCAGAGGGGCGCAAGCCTGTGTGGCGCTTCAAGATGCCCGAGCGTACCTGGACATGGAATGACATGGTGCGCGGAGAGATCTCCTTTGCCCCGGAGACGCAGCCCGACTACGTTGTCGCTCGTTCAGACGGATCCCCGCTGTACACACTGGTGAACCCCATCGATGACGCGATCATGGGGATCACCCACGTGCTCCGCGGCGAGGATATTCTTCCTTCCACGCCGCGCCAGCTCGCGCTGTACGAGGCGCTGAAAGAACTCGGGATTGCGAAGCAGACCCCGGAGTTCGGCCACCTCCCATTCGTCATGGGTGAAGGCAACAAGAAGCTGTCTAAGCGCGATCCGCAGTCGAACCTCTTCAACCATCGCGATGCGGGCATCATCCCTGAGGGGATGCTCAACTACCTGGCACTGCTCGGCTGGTCGCTGAAGGGGGACCAGGACATCTTTAGTGTCGATGAGTTCGTTAAGGCCTTCGACGTCCATGACGTTTTGGGGAACCCGGCCCGCTTTGACCAAAAGAAACTCGAAGCGATCAACGCCGACCACATTCGTATGCTTGATCCGAAGGACTTTGAGGAGCGCCTCAAGACCTTCCTGGCAGAGCACTACGATTTCCATCTGCCCGATGAAGACTTCGCCTTCGCCGCGACGCTGGTACAGACGCGCATCAAGACGCTTTCTGAGGCCTACGGTCTGCTCAAGTTCCTTGTGATCGACGAGGACGAGTTCACCCTCGATGAGAAGGCAGCCCGCAAGAACCTCAAGAACGATGCGGTGCAGGCTCTCGCTGAATCTCTTGCTGTCCTTGAGCCCCTGGAGGAGTGGACGACGGAGAACATCGAGAAGGCGCTGTCGACGAGGCTTATCGACGAGCTGGAGCTCAAGCCACGTAAGGCTTACGGTGCCATCCGCGTAGCGACATCTGGTGAGGCTGTTTCTCCGCCTCTGTTCGAGTCTCTGGAGCTCCTTGGAAAGGAGCGCACGCTGGGGCGCATCAAGAAAGCTCAGACGGTCACTCCCTGGCAGGCTGAGGCGCAGCAGTAGGCAGAGAAGCCTTCGCGCATAAGCGTGTAAAAGCGTTCTTCACAACTGGCAGGCTCCTCGCACCTCAGGTGGATAGTTTCACCTGAGGCGCGAGGAGTTTTGCTAAATTCCGACGATGTCATTTTCGGCCGAATATCACACCCTAATACGAGCATTTACCTGGCGATTTGCTAGTAAACGGCGTTATGGTTATAGTTATCTGCGTTGCCGACGAGGAAGTCGGAAACAAATGGCCTATGGTGTAATTGGCAACACAGCGGTTTCTGGTACCGCCATTCTAGGTTCGAGTCCTGGTAGGCCAGCTCTTCATTTTCGGATGAAGTAAAAATAAATATGCCCCGTTCGTCTAGCGGCCTAGGACACCGCCCTCTCACGGCGGCGGCACGGGTTCAAATCCCGTACGGGGTACAGAGTTAAGGCAGTCAGTTTGTCACTGGCTGCCTTAGTTGTTTATTGGCGCGACGTGCATGGTATGACTGCCGGTGTGGGCTAGTGTGTGGCGCCGACCGGTGAAGAGCGTGACCCACTATTGAATTCCTTGCTGGTAGAGAGAACGCCAACTGGAACGGAAACGGCACTACGGTCTTCGCACGTTTTATTGTCAGGTATTTCTTTCGATTATTTCAGTCGGTCGCGATCAGCGAAGTTACTGTACTCGAAAGCGTGCTTTGGTCTCTCAGTAATTGTGAACAGCTTCAAGGAACCCCCGCAGTGATCGTTTCCTAGGGCGCGGGAGTAAGGATCATTACCGACCATCACGACTCCACCACGAGCCGATTGTTCCTTATACCGGGGTGAGGGGCGTGGGAGGGGGTTCGAGAGGGTTGGAGGGGGTACCCTCCCGGATTCTTCGCCGTGCGTTCAATGGTAGACGGTTTTACACTCTCAGTAACACATGGGAATGAGCACATCGGCGATGGAGAATCAGCCATTGTCGTGTACTCCCACCGTTGGATTACCCAATCGCATCGTCTCACATTGACCTTTTCGAGTAAGGAAAAAGAATGGTTGCTCTACATGGAACGTTCATTGGCGGAACACCCTTTTTGCCTGAGGGATATACATGGCCCAAAGGAAGATCTGGCCGGCCGCTGACCTTTGTTATCCAGGTTAATCTTGCTGATATTCCGACACTTGATGGCTACCCCTCACACGGGTTGCTGCAGCTCCTTACGGGAAATGATCTGTTTTTCGGCTCCGAAATTGAAGACACCTGCGATCTCGACAATCTTCGGAAGGATGCCGACGGCTGGGAACTGCGTTTCATCCCACGTATTCCCGGCACGGACTCTGCGGACCTTCCGCCTACTTCTCAGGATGCCATTCCTGCACCGAGTACCTTCGAGAGGTATCTGCCTTTCGTAAAAGAGGCAGATTATGTGTTTGAAAATCCGGTTGAACTCAACGGACGGCTGGCATCTTATCGTGGCAGCGAGCACTTCTTCGAGAAGGAAGAAGATGAACGCATGCGATTCCTTGATGAAGATGAGATGGAGTATGAGACCTGCTTTGTGGACTCAACTCCGGAGGTTGTGCAGTCGAGCGACAAGCTGTGTGTGGAGCTTGTTGACATTCTCGGTGAGGAAGAGGAGAGGGTATCCAATATCATCTTTGGCCCAGCCGGTACTTTTGCTAACGATCTCTTCTTTCCAGAGGGGTACACTCACCTTCTCAACCTGTCCACTGATAACTTTGACACGCTCATCTGGGGCGATTGCGGCACAGCGCACGTGTACGTCAGGGATGAGATTCTTGCTTATATGCGGCAGGAGAACGCTGAGCCACTCATTTTAGGCCCTCTTTCCTCTTTCGATGAGGCCCCCGGAAATCGTTTCGTGACAGAAAAAGAGCTACCTGTAATTTTTACGGTGGACTGTTTCTAAGAAATCCGCCCGAGACTGCACCATTGGGCTCTGACCTCATGCGTCTTTGAGACTGTCCACGTGCTCTACGAGCCGATGCCCCACTTAGATGCGTGGTTTTCCTCGCATCTGAGTGGGGCATTGTTTGTCGGAGGGTGTACGAGGCTTGTCGCAGGGTGTACGAGAGAGGGGGGAATTGGTTCTTGCGCTAGGAAGGGTTAGCCTCGGATTTGGCTCGGGTGGCGGTGATGGAGGGACCGGGCACTAGAGCAAAAAAATCGTGGCACGAAGATCGTGCCACGATTGAGGTATTCCTAGAAGTTACTTCTTGGAGATAGCGTCCTTGCCCTCGGCAACCTTGTCAGCAGCGTCTGCCTTGGAGGAGCCCTCAGCACCCTCGAAGGCGGAGCTGAGCTTGTCGAAGTTGGAGGAGAGGTTCTCGAAGTCGATGTCGCCGGAAGCGATGCCCTTGAGAGCCTTGATGATGGACTTTACAATGTTGAGAGTGGTGCTGAGATCCATGGATCTGGTCCTTCCTTTTCTTATGGGAATTTAAGGTTTCGCGCTACGTCTTTGTGGCGCGGTTTCTGATAGTAGCAGACAGCGTGTGGAGTTTGTCCAGCGCAACGCCCCATTCTTCTTTAAAGATATCACCTTAGCGCACATAAAGCCTTACTCTTAGTAAAAGTTAAGTTTTAGGGGGAAAGTTTTGTATTTTGGTATTCTCCCAGCTAATCGCGGAGCGGAAGGTGGATTTTGGGTGCCGGTCGGTTGTTTTTCTTATGTTCTACAAAGTTTCCCTACGGCAGGGGTGTGTACCCTAAACCGGGGGTAATTAACGCAATCGGGCTGCTATTCGCAGGTGGATTTTGAAGGGTGTTGCTGAATGAGCGTGCCTATCCGCCTCTCGCCCCGCGTTCTACGAGCGGACAGTAAAGGTGCTGCAAAGCCAAGTATTAACAGAGAGTTAACTGTTTAGGTCTGCGTAGGTAACTAACCGTTAACGTAATACGTTTAGGTTCACATTCATGGCTACGCTAATACCTGCGGTGAGCGAAAGGCCTGAGGTATCCGAAACATTCGCGCATAAGAAGCAACGTCCGCAATACAGCACCAAACAGATGCTGTTGGCGGCAGCGCTGGTGCTTCCGAACCTCATACTTCTGGTCATCTTCACCTACCGCCCTCTCATCGACAACATCAGGATCTCGTTCTATAACTGGAACATTTCCTCCCCGCGAATGAAGTTTGTGGGCTTGGATAACTACATTGAGTGGTTCACTGCCCCGGAGACAAAAACGGTTGTTTTCAACACCGTCGTGTTTACATTCTTCGCAGTGGCGGGTTCCATGATGATTGGACTTGCACTGGCGCTTTTGCTGGACCAAAAACTGTTCGGTCGGAGCGCGGTGCGATCCATGGTGTTTGCACCTTATGTCATTGCCGGCGCCGCCATCGGCGTTGCTTTCCAGTTTGTGTTTGACCCCAATTACGGACTCATCCAGTACTTCCTCGGTTGGTTCGGGATCGAATCACCAAACTTCTATCAAGAGTCCAAGTGGGCGCTGTTCATGATCACAACCACGTACGTGTGGAAGAACGTGGGCTACGTATTCGTCATTTACTTGGCTGCACTGCAGGGGCGCCGTAAGGATCTCGATGAGGCAGCGGAGATTGATGGAACTCCGCCGATGCGTCGCTTCTTCCGAGTTGTCATGCCTCAGTTGCGCGGGACGACATTTTTCCTGTCGATCACTGTGCTACTGAACTCCTTCCAAGTTTTTGACATCATCAACGCGATGACAAAGGGTGGGCCGTTCGGCTATGGCACCTCAACCATGGTCTTCCAGGTGTACCAGGAGACCTTCGTGAATAGCCGTGCCGGTTACGGTGCTGCCGTCGCCACGATCATGTTCCTTGTCGTTCTCGTTATCACCGCTATCCAGGTGTACTACCAAGAAAAGGGGGATAAGTAAATGTCGAGCGCAATTAGTGTAGGCACAGGAGATGGCACCACCAGGCGCACGAAGCGCCGTCTGACCAGTGGACGTAAGCGCCAGCTCCCACTGCCGGAAGGCCCGAAGAAGAACCTGCCGCCAGTTCCAGGATCGCGGGGAGAGGGCGAGCCCGTCATCACCGACGCGCAGCTGAAGCGTGTTGCGCGAAGCGGGGGAATGGAGCATACGTCCACGATTGCCAGGGTGTTCGGGTACATGGCGCTGGCTGCCACTGTCCTTGTCATCCTCGTGCCGCTGTACTTCATTGTTGTTACCTCGTTTAAGACATTCCAGGATGTCTACTCGGATCCAATTACTTTCTGGCCAAATCCTTTTGCTCCAGAGAACTATTCCTATGTGATGGAAACCTCAGGCTTCAACCTTTATCTGAGAAACTCTGTCATCATCACGGCGATACTCACCGTAGTGGAAGTCGGGCTGGGTGTGATGAGCGCCTATGCGTTTGCGTTCCTCAAGTTCCCCGGTCGCAACCTGCTTTTCATGCTCGTCATTGCGACGCTCATGGTGCCGAACCAGATCACGATCATTTCAAACTATGCGCTGGTCGCCTCCCTCGGTTGGCGTAACACATTCGCCGGTGTGATCATCCCGCTTGCCGGCGTTGCTTTTGGCACGTTCCTCATGCGTAACCATTTCATGAGTCTGCCGAAGGAAATCATGGAAGCTGCCGAAATGGATGGTGCTGGATTTTTTACCACGCTTTTCAAGGTTGTCCTGCCGATGAGCTGGCCGACGTTGTCGGCGTTTGTCCTCATTACGGTTGTCGGTGAATGGAACCAGTACTTGTGGCCATTCCTTATCACCGACACCGCGGCGACTGCTCCACTTCCTGTTGGCCTTACACGCCTGCAGGATGCCGAGGGCCTCACCAACTGGGGACCAGTTATGGCGGGCACTGTGCTCACCACCGTCCCCATGCTCGTTGCCTTCCTATTGTTGCAGAAGAAGATGATCAAGGGCTTGACCGCAGGCGCGGTCAAGGGCTAGATCACAGAGCCTTGTTCCGGAAAACAATCCTGTATCGCAGAACAGAGACTCTGCCGGACAACAAAGACCGTCCCCATCAACAAGACAACCCCTGGAAACACATCCCTTTTCCTGCCGGCGCGTGTCGCACCGTCAGCTAACACACCTCATTCAAGGAGAATCACAATGAACCCGCTCAACATTGAAATCAGCCGTCGTAAGGCTCTCGGACTCGGCGTCATGGGCGCAACCGCCCTCGGACTGGCATCCTGCGCTGGTGGTAGCACCAGTGCCGCCGGTGGTGGCGGACAAGAAGGAAACGGCACGCTGCAGTTCTGGTCCAACCACCCCGCTAGCTCCAAGGATATGGAGCAGGAGATGATTGATGCCTTCATGGCGGAAAACCCGGATATTCCCGTCGAGCTTGTGAGCGCAGGCGCCAACTACGAGGAGCTCGCTCAGAAGTTCAACGCAGCTCTTGCCGGCGGAGACCTGCCGGACGTCATTGTCGCTAGCGACGTGACCTGGTTTAACCTCGCCTTCAACGAGGCCACCACTCCGCTGGATGACCTGTGGAAGGAAGTAGGAACCGACCAGGATAGCTACGTTGACACCCTCCGCGAGGACTATGCCTACGATGGCAAGCACTACGGCGTTCCATACTGCCGCTCCACCTGCCTCATGTACTTCAACACGGACATTCTGGCTAAGGCGGGCCTTCCCACCGATCGTGGACCGAAGACGTGGCAGGAGTTCGCAGAGTGGGCACCCAAGCTTGTAGAAGCCAACGGCGGCAAGCCGGCGGTTGTCGTGCCCGATGGTTCGAACTACCTTGACTGGTACTTCCAGGGCATGATCTGGACCTTTGGTGGTGCCTACTCCAAGGAGTGGGAGCCCACGTTTACGGATCCGAAGTCCATCGAGGCGGGAGAGTTCCTCAAGGAAATGGTGGGGAAGAGGTACATCGACGTTCAAACCGATCCCACTGTGCAGTTCGGCGCAGGTAACGCCGCAGGTTTGTTGGAGTCCACAGGCTCGCTGCAAGGCCTGAACAAGACGGCCACCATTCCGTTCATCACCACCTACCTCCCGGGGCCGACCCCGGGCTGCCCGACTGGCGGTGCCGGCCTCGCCGTGGCCAACGGTATTTCCGATGAGCGCAAGCGCAACGCCGTAAAGTTCATCGACTTCATGACAAACGTAGAAAACACGGTGAAGTTCTCCCAGGCCACAGGCTACATGCCCGTACGCAAGGAAGCTATTGAGCATCCAGACGAGAAGGCGTACCTGAAGGACAACCCCAACGCCCAAACAGCGATCAAGCAGCTCGCTGAGAACACCGCTCCGCAGGATTACGCCCGCGTTTTCGTGCCCGGTGGCGGAGCCCGCATCGGCGGTGCGCTCGATCGCATCACCGTGGGACAGGAAGATGTCACCGCTGTGTTTGAGGATCTTCAGAAGGAAACCCAGAAGACCATCGACCAGCAGATCACGCCGTTCCTCTAAGCCCAGGTACGACAAAGGGAACGTGAAAGGAAGATAGTAGACAATGGCAACTGTAGAGTTTCGCCAGGCCTCCCGGATCTACGACCCGGCGCGCCCGCCTGCAGTGAGCAGGATCAACCTCACCATCGACGATGGGGAATTCCTTGTACTTGTCGGACCATCTGGCTGCGGCAAGTCCACCACCCTGCGAATGCTTGCTGGCCTCGAGCCCGTCGATGAAGGGCAGATCTTCATCGATGGACAGGATGTCAGTGAGTCCCGAGCTCGCGAACGCGACGTGGCAATGGTGTTCCAATCCTATGCGTTGTACCCCAATATGACGGCACGCCAGAATATCTCGTTCGCTCTGGAGAATCAGAAGGTTCCGAAGGAAGAGATCGACAAGCGCGTCGATTTCGCTGCGAAGATGCTCCAGCTGGAGGATCTGCTGGATAAGAAGCCGGCGGCGATGTCTGGTGGCCAGCGCCAGCGTATCGCCATGGGTCGCGCAATTGTGCGGGAGCCAAAGGTGTTCCTCATGGATGAGCCACTCAGTAACCTTGACGCCAAGCTTCGTGTGTCCACACGTGCCCAGATCGCTGCCTTGCAGCGTGAGCTGGGAGTTACGACTGTGTACGTGACCCACGACCAAACCGAGGCTATGACCATGGGGGACCGTGTGTGCGTGCTGAAGGACGGCATCCTGCAGCAGGTCGATGTGCCCCAGGTGCTGTACAACAACCCCGGTAATACGTTCGTGGCGCAGTTCATCGGGTCCCCGTCGATGACGCTGCTCGATGGTATCGCCGTGGAAGAGGGGCGTGCGGTTGTCGGCGAGGGACACCGTATGGATCTCAACTTGGCGCGGGAAAACGCGCTAAAGCTCAGTGGTAATACCGTGATCGCTGGAGTGCGACCGGAAAACTGGGAGATTGTCTCCGTCAACGAGGAGCCCGAGGAGTTTTGTCTACCACTCGACGTCGCTATCGTCGAACACCTCGGTGCGGAAATTTATACTTACTGTCACGCACACATGACAAAGAATTCTCCGGTTCGTGTCCGTGGCGAGATGGTCACCGTACGTGCCGGTAAGCACGATGTCCTTGAAAAGGGCGACCAGATCTGGGTGCGCCCAGTGCCCGATGGTTGCGTGTTCTTCGATCCGGAGACGGAGATTAACCTCTCCTACCTCCCCAATCGTGAGACCGCGCCACTGGCTCATTAGGTAGCTAAGCCGAACAGATTCGTTGACCCCGCATGTTCTCGCATGCGGGGTCTACGTTATGTGTGGACGGCCGCGTTTACTTCCCTGGGCGGCGGTGGGCCCGTAGGGTTAGTGTTATGCAAGATGATCTGATTCAAGCGGTGCGCTACGGTTTTGTTTCTGCGGCAACGCCGTTTTTTCTCAGCTCATCCCCACTCTCTCTTGTCTTTAACCAGGGCGCGACCATGCTGGAGGCCCTGCGCGCCGAAATTGCGATCGCTGGGTCTTTTCACTTTTCCGTGGCCTTTATCAACACCAGCGGCATTGGCGCGTTGAAACAGTCCTTGGTGGACTCCGGGCGCCGGGCTCTCCGCCAGGGCACGCGCAATACGATCATCACCTCCACCTATTTGGATTTCAACGATCCGGAGGCCTTGCGTGAGTTGATGGCCCTGCCGGGTGTGGATGTGTATGTTCACACGGATCTCGATCGGGGTTTTCATGCCAAGGGGTACGTCTTCGAGCATGAGGGTGGCGTGGCTACTGCCATCGTGGGAAGCAGTAACCTCACCAACAATGCGTTGGCGAGCAACGAGGAGTGGAACTTCAAGTTTTATACAACCGGCGACGGTGACGTGGTCGAACTGCTGAGGCGGGCCGTCGACAAGCAACGATCTCAGTGCATCCCGCTCACTGAGGCCTGGATTGCAGACTATGAGAAGCGCCGGCGCAAGCGTGTGATCACCGTCGATGGCGATCAACCGCGGGTGGGGGAGAAGCTCGTTCCCAACCCGATGCAAGCGGTGGCGCTGGAGCAGATCGAGGACGTCCGCGAGGCGGGGGAAACGCCGGCGGTGGTCATCTCGGCCACCGGCACCGGCAAGACAATTCTTGCAGCCTTCGCTGTTTGCCATGCAGACCCCACGCGCGTGCTCTTCATCGCTCACCGTGAACAAATCCTTACCTAGGCGCGGAGCGAGTTCGAGCGGGTGCTGGGGGCAAAGAAGTACGGCTTTGCCGTGGGGGCCGGGCAGACTGGTCGGCCGATTACCTGTTCGCATCCGTGCAGACGCTGTCCAAGAACCTGCACATGGTGCCACGGAAGAGGTTTGACCACATCGTCATTGACGAGGTTCACAAAGCCGGCGCCGACAGCTACCGGGCGATTATTGATTACTTCACGCCTGGGTTCTTGCTCGGGCTCACGGCTACGCCGGAGCGAACCGACGGGTTCAACATCTATGACCTCTTTGATTACAACGTCTCCTATGAAATCCGCTTGGGTGAGGCGCTTAAGCAAAAGATGCTGGTTCCGTTGCACTACTACGGCATCGCCGATACTGGGCGGGTCGAGGATGTGGTGGACACGCTGCACACGTACGGCAGAGTAGACGATGTCCACGGGTTAATTTTTACCTCCAGCGTGGAGGAATTCCACGCACTCGCCGAAGAACCCACCCGGCGGGGGATCCGCGCAGTTGCGCTCGCCGGCGCGGATGCACCCGCGCGCCGGGAAGCAGTCGTTGGGCAGCTCGAACAAGGTGAGATCGACTACATCATCACCGTGGACATTTTCAATGAAGGTATCGACATCCCCTGTGTCAACCAAATCGTGCTCATGCGTGAGACGCAGTCCGCCATCGTCTTTACCCAGCAGCTCGGCCGCGGGTTACGCAAAGCGCCGGGGAAGGATCACCTACGCGTCATCGATTTCATCGGCAACTACAAGAACAACTACATGATCCCCATCGCCCTCACCGGTGACCAGTCTCGCAGCAAGGAAGCGTTGCGCAAGAAGGTGATCACCGGGGATGGGGTTCCCACCAATTCGACGGTGAGCTTCGACCGGATTGCTACCAAGCGTGTACGTGACGCAATCTCGACCAGCAAGATTGACGGTATGCGGGAGATCCGATCCGCTTTCACGGACCTCTCGCACCGCTTTGGACGGATTCCCCGGCTCATGGATTTTCTCCGCTTCGAAACGATGGAACCCGATGTTGTCGTTCGGAAGAAAAACTACTGGTCATTGTTGTGCCAGTTCCGGGCGGTGGAGCACGCGCCCACAGACGAGGAGGCACGTTTCCTCACCTTCATGTCGCAGGAGCTTCTCGACGCCATCCGACCCCAGGAACTGCACATCTTACGCTCCCTTACCCGCGGCGCCGGGGACGGCGTTGACCCGTGGAACTCATCCCGGATCCTGTCATTCGCCGTAACGTCTATCGGGTACTTACCCTGCAGTTTTATTCCGCCAAACAGTTCGGTGCACGTTTCGGCACAGTGCCGCTGATCCGCGAGGCTGGTGGTCGATGGTACCTCTCCGATTCTTTCTCCAGCCTCTACAACTCTTACTCTCCGGATGCCGATCCCGCGCAGTCCTTCCGCGCCCACGTCGACGATGTCCTCGACACTGGCCTTGCCCTGTCGCGCCTACGTGGCACCGACACGGGTGAGCTCGTAATCGGACGCCAGTACAGCCGCCGACAAGTGTGTCGCATGCTCGGCTGGGACACGAACCAAGAAGGCGTGATCAACGGCTACAAGGTAGACACCGCAACGTCGACATGCCCTATTTTCGTCACCTACGACGGGGACATGTACAACGATCACTTCAAGGACAACGACGTCCTGCATTGGTACACGCGTCTGGATCGCACACTCGTTTCCCCAGAAATTAAACGCGTCCTCCAGTCTGAGGTTGCCCACCACCTGTTTGTTAAAAAGAGTGACCAGGAAGGCAAGAGGTTCTACTATTTAGGATGCGTTGATCCTCACGGTGCAGCCAATAGCAGCCACGGCGGCAAGCCCGTCGTCACCATGGATCTTGTCCTCCGTTCGCCGGTGGAGGAGCACCTCTACCGCCACCTCTCTAAATCTGAAAAGCCCCCGACTCCCCATGACCGTGTATGCCATCGATTTTGGAATCTCCGGTGCCAAGCGCTCCGACGGACGTACCGTAACGTACCCCACGCGCTATCCCCGCCCCTGGCCAGGTGGAGCAACAACCATCCGATTGGTTCCGCGCGTTCAACGAGCTTTTCGACCCTACAGCAGAGGCCATCGTCTTAACGGACCAGATGCACGACCTCATTTACCTGGATCGCGACGATGATGTCGCCGTCTTATATTCGGATACACGGTCCTCAGTACCAGACATCGCTGAGTGGGAGATCATTACCGGCAACCAGCAGGGGCCGACCTCGAACGTCGCGATGATGCATACACTCGGTGTTGAGCGAGTGGTGTTTTCTCCATCCGGCTATATCGCACACCGCCTTGGGCTTGGTCACTATGTAGATCCAACCACAGCATCGACCACCGGCTTTATGGACCTCGCCACGCGCGCGTGGTCTCCCGCCATCTGCGAGGCAATCGGTGTTGATCCGGCCGTGCACCTGCCCACGATCGGGCAGGGGCACATCGGCACCGATCAGGGGGTCGATATCATCCTCGCGCCGGGGGATGCTGGTACAACTGCACTTGGGATCGGGGAGGAGCACATTTACATGGGCACGACCGGGTGGCATGCGAGCATCGATATGGTAGTGGCGACCCGTCGGCGGGAGAAACACACCCTTGCCTTGGAGAATGACAAGTATCGCAGCATTGCTGCGGTCCAGGCGGCGGGGTCTGCCCGGGAGGAAGCTCTGCGGCTTTTCCCCATCGACGGGGCGCTGCCGTCTGGGCCCTCCGGTGTCGTCGCCCTGCCGACCTTTTTCCGTGAGCGTTTCCCCCGCCGTGTAGAGACCCCTGGAGCAGCATTCATCGGCGTGACGCCGCAGACTACCCAGGCACACCTGCACAAGGCCATCTTGGAAGGGGGGTGCCTGGCGCTGAGCTTTGATATTGAGCCCAATGGTGCCCCGCTCGCTACCGTTGGCGGATGCACGCGGTCACCGGAATGGATGCAGATCCTCGCCGATGTTACGGGCTGGGTCATCGAGGTGCTTCCCGATTTCGACGCTGGAACAGTGGGGGCGCTGCGGTTCGCCGGTGTGGATATCCCCACGCCACCGCCCACTGCGGTTTACAAACCGCAGGAATCATACGAGCAGGAAAAAGACCAGTTCGCCACTGTACGCGCAGTGCTCTAGAACTAACAGCTCTTAAACTAACAGTGCGCGTTCCAGCCAGGCGCTGAGCACACTGAACCTACTGCAGACTCCATTCGGCTCCTCTCGGCTAAACGATAGAACTGCTAGCTGGCTCGAGAAGGCAAGGAAAGCTCGCGTAACTGGTACGTTTTCTGTTGCTGCCTCTCGGTTTTCCGAGCCATTGCGGTCATATAGTGGACATCTCTCAGCGACACTGGTGCGAGCCCTGTGGCCTCTAGACTGAGGTTGACAAAGTTATGGTCGATGAGGGTCTCGCGGTGAGTATGGCCGTGCACGTTGACAAGGTACCCATTCATTTTCGGGGCGAAACGGACGAGGTGCGGTTTGGTATAGCGGTTTTCCGCCTCGTTGCACGGTAAGTGGCTGAGCAGAACGTGGCCCACCTGTGGTACGTAGGTTTCCAACTGCAGAGTGATGTAGTCGAATACGGCGTTGAAGGGGGCACTCCATCGGAGGTTTTGGTCTAGCCCACACATGGGGTGAACCATGTCATGGTTTCCAGGAAGGAGAATGAGACTAGAAAGCTCCAATTCATGTTTCAACTGGTCAATAACCTCGAGGGCGTAGTCTTCGCGCCGCACAGTGATATCTCCCATGACTATGAGGTTTGCGCCGTGGGGGGTAACCCTCCTGATAGCGCCGATAATGTATTCGTCGTGCGCGTCTGTTGTAGAAAATCCTCGCTTTCGGCTCACCAGAGGGTGCCCGAGGTGTAGGTCGCTGACGAAGAATGTTCGATCCAGATCCTTAAATACGGAGTTGTTTTTCCTACCGTCCATTGTTTTTCACGTCTCCTTGACAGGTAGTGGAATGATTGTGGCATGGCATGTAGAGCCAGAAGATGCCAGGTTCGAGATGATTGTTACGTTATATGTCTGTTGCGACCCGACCCGTTTTGAAACGGCTTATTCTAAAAAGTTTGCTTGCCTTTGGAGGCTCTACTCTGCGTGAATGAGAATGGGGTTGCACAAGAGACAAGCCTTATGGAGTGGCACTCGGTGATCGCGACGCGCGTTAGAAGCGTGCGTCGAACCATGATCCCGCATCGATCTCCTCCCTTCCCCGAGTACCCGTCGTTTTCACCTAGGCGGGTGCAGTTTTTCGGTGTTCTGCACACATGTGTCAAGTTCTGCCTGCGTCAGCCTCTGCGTATTCTACTGCGGATTTTCGTGCAGGGTGTCACAACGGTGACGACGCGTACTTTATGCCACGCGACCGTCTCCCCGCTACCCGAACGTTGCACCCGCACTAATTTGAGTTGTTGATTTCGGTGACTATCCCCCCGCTCCCGATAGCAGACCAGCTTGTGTGAGACGTAGAGGCTCCTGCACGCCTTTGCTCATGGGCGTGGGGCCAGCCACCTTACAGTTAGTGTCCGGGCGGCCCCCCTTCTCGCTGCTGGCAGAAAAGCGCGGTTACCACTGGCTGGCAGTCGCCAACCAGCAGACACAGAAAAATGAGTAGTTAGCCTACCTTCTCGGCAATGAACCGTTTGACGGCTTCCGCATCATTTGGCATGTCAGTGACGTGGCGCTCACCAGATTCGATGTCACGGAAACGCTCGGGGACGGTGGGACTCTCGCCGATAGCCTCGTAGATAGTCTCGGCGAACTTCACAGGTAGAGCGGTCTCTAGGCAGATGACGGGGCCTGTGACCGTGCCGGCGGAAAGTAGAGTTTCCGCCACGTGAATGCCGTCTGCGGTGTGTGGGTCCACGAGCTGGTCGTACTCGGAATGCAGGCGGGCGATGGTAGCCAGCCTGTCTGCGTGGGTAGAAGACCCCGAGGCGAACCCGAACTCGTCAGAGACGCGCGCCATCTCGTCGTCGGAAAGCGTAAACGAGGGGGAGGTAGAACCGAACAGCTCCGCCGTGCGCTGAGCACCGACAAGATCGTGAATGAACCGCTCAAAGTTGCTGGCCTTGGAAATATCCATCGAGGGGGAGCTCGTGGCGAGCGTCTCCGCCGCCGAACGGGGCCTGTAGGTGCCCGTGCGGAAGAACTCGTCCAGGACATCGTTCTCGTTGGTGGCTACGATCAGCGACGTAATCGGAACACCCATTTGGCGGGCAATGTGGCCGGCGCAGATGTCGCCGAAGTTGCCGGTAGGAACGGAGAAGGCAATCGGAGCGCCGGCCTGCAGGTAGAGCCAGACATAGTACACCACCTGTGCCAGCAGCCGCGCCCAGTTAATCGAGTTGACCGCGCCGATGTGGTACGTCTCCTTAAACTCCTTATCGGCAGAGACGGCCTTGACAATGTCCTGGCAGTCATCAAAAACACCGTCGACGGCGATGTTGAAAATATTCGGGTCGTCGAGGCTAAACATCTGCGCCTGCTGGAACGGTGTCATACGGCCCTTCGGGGTGAGCATGAACACCCGGATTCCGTCGCGTCCGCGCATGGCGTATTCCGCAGAGGAGCCGGTGTCGCCACTTGTGGCACCGAGGATATTCATCTCCTTGCCGGAGTCCTCAAACAGCACACCGAGGAGCTGCATCGCCATGTCCTTAAAAGCTGCCGTCGGCCCCTGAGACAGATGGCCGATGAACAGGTTGTCGGTGACCCGCGTCAGCGGGACGATCTCCTCGGAATCGAAGGCCGTTGTCGTGTAGGCCCGGTGCGCGAGGTGGCCCTTGCCAGGTGCGTACAGTTCGATAATGGCCTCGGCCACCTCAGGGTAGGTCTTCCCCTTGAGCGCGTCTAAGTCCTCCTTGCTCAGCTGCGGGTAGCTTTCGGGTAGGTACAGGCCGCCGTCGGGGGCTAGCCCCCGGATGAGTACGTCATCGAAGCTGGCAGGGGACTGGTGGTTGTAATCGCGGGTGGAGAAGTACTTCATGGGTAGGAATCGTACCGTACCGCCCGGTCTGTAGGTGGTTTTTGCTTGTCGACGCCTCGTCTCACCGTATCTTCTCCCTCACTCCCGACCGCTCGTAACCGCCCGAAAAGCTATATGACGTGCGCATTTGGTAATTCGGTGACGGTTACGTAGACTCGTGGGCACGCTCAACGGAGTATAACCGTCAGAGTAAAAAGTGAAAACGCATACGTTGCGTATGCCCCGTTCGTCTAGCGGCCTAGGACACCGCCCTCTCACGGCGGCGGCACGGGTTCAAATCCCGTACGGGGTACAAGGAAAGGCACTCAGTGGAGACACTGAGTGCCTTTTTTAATGCGGTGGTAGACACGCCAACAGGTGGCATGGAGAGGGCGGGTTAAATGCCAGGTTCTCACACATACTGCAGGTGGACAACGTTAGAACGAATGTGGGTTAAGCGCCAAAACGTGTGTCTTTTCGGC
>NZ_KV821021.1:0-45232 GCF_001815555.1 Corynebacterium sp. HMSC073D01
CTTCCCCCTCCTTGAAATCCATCGTCCCCTCCCTAGGCAAAGCGCCCTCAGCAACACAAATAATGCCGTACTTCTCCCCCATCTGGAACCGGCGCTCCATCGCCTTGCAGATGTCATTGATATCGAAGGGGTACTCGGGGATAACGGTGTAGTGTGCGCCACCTGCCATGCCGGCGTGCAAAGCGATCCAGCCTACGTGGCGTCCCATTACCTCCATGATCATCACGCGGTTGTGGGACTCAGCCGTCGTATGCAAGCGGTCAATAGCCTCTGTCGCCACTGATACTGCGGTGTCAAAACCGAAGGTGTAGTCTGTGCCGTTCACATCGTTATCGATGGTCTTCGGCACACCTATAACCGGAATGCCATTGTCAGCGAGGAACTGTGCACCCTTGAGGGTGCCCTCACCGCCGATCGGAATGAGCGCATCGACCTCGGCCTCGCGGAGGTTTTCCTTGATCTGGTCGATGCCTGCTTTGAACTTTTCGGGGTGCAGGCGACCGGTACCAAGAATGGTGCCGCCACGAAGAAGGATCTTGTCGATGTTGTCGTCGTCGTAAAGCTGGACTCGGCGATCTTCCATCAAGCCGACCCAGCCATCCTGATAGCCAACCACAGTCGAGCCGAATTCTGAGCTCGCCGTACGGACGATACCTCGGATCACGGCGTTCAGGCCGGGACAGTCACCACCAGAAGTCAAAGTAGCAATACGCATAGACCCGATATTAGCGAACCTCAAGGAATTTGGAGAGTTGAGGCGAACCATCGCAGGTCAGCAAATTGCGCCCGCCCGTGCATAACCAAAAACGCGGAGTCGTTATTTGTTTTTGGTTACCCCGTTTTGGCTGTTAATTGCCATGCTCCACCGGATCACCCGTATCGCTCACCGTCGATCACCGTTTCCCACCGTTTCCCACCGTCGGTCACTGCCTCTCATGGTCTCCGCAATCCACCCCGTCTGCGTGAACCGTCCTCCCCTCGTTGTTCGCGTTTGCGTATCGAGGAAGCACCGCCCAGCCCCGGGCTATGGACCAGGAGCCAACACCCAAAAATACCAAGCTCAGCACAATGCAGACGTGGTAGATATTCAACCAATGGAGCAGCCCCGTGACAATGACTAATCCGATCGGAGCCGCGAACATTCCGAGAGCGTTAAAAAGTGAGAAGGCTCGGCCACGAACGTCATTTGCGACACCCTCCGTGACGATCACCATTATCATCGGGGCGAACAGCCCACCTCCGATGCCCGCGATCACCATGCCGACCATCGCTGTCCAGTTCAACTGGATCACGGTGAAAAACAGCATGCCGACGATCTCCAGCCCCGCAGCTACAGCCCACATCGCGCGCCGGCGCTGCGTACCTCTCCACGCCACATAAGCCCCTCCAACGATTTCTCCCACCGCGTAGGCACTCATTGTGATGCCGAGGAGCCCTGGACGGTCGATCGACTGGAAGTGCGCCGGCAACAACACTGCCAACAACGGTGCCACGCAGACGGTGGATGCCAATGACACGACGGCGATGAGTCTAATCGCTGGCACAGCAAGGATCCGCTTCCACGATCCTAGGGAACCACGCAGTGTTTCCCCTTCCCCTGCGGCTGCTGAGGTACCGACGGGTAGAAGCGTCGTCAGGCCAGCTGCAGCGAAGGAGCAAATTGCCGTGATCCACAACACGTCTGTCATGTTTAGGGTGCTGAGTAGGACACCGGCGAGTGCGGGTCCCACGAGGAAACCGAAGCTCGCGATCGTCTGGTTAACTCCAGAGAGCCTGTCGAGGGTCATTTTCTCCGTTACGACATCGCCCACAAGCGCCGAACGTGCGCTCATTCCAGGGACATCGCCCACGGCCCCGAAGATCCCCAAAGCAATGAACCACCCCAGCGACAGGTCAGCCACATGGTCCACCATGATGAGCAGCACGATGGACAGTGCTGAGACCACATCGGAAACAACGGACATCGGCTTCCTGCCTACGGTATCAACCAGATGCCCGCCGACAAACGCAAAGATGAGAGACGGAACTGCAATCGCGGTAGCGACGATCCCCGCTGCCGCCGGATTGCCCGAGCGTTCAAGGACCATCCACGGCCACACAATACTCGCCACCGCGTTGCCGAGAATCGACATCGCTGCGGATGCGAGATACACGTACGGAGTGATAGCGGGGACAGCAACGTGTCCGGGGGCTCCCTGAGTCATTCCTACGAGTGTAATAGCCCTCCTTGGTACTTGCTTATAAGCCCTTACTTCAGAGCCACAGTGGCTGAGCGCGCGTCAGACTCCAGTTCGTCACTCAAATACCAAAGGTGCAGAAAGCAAAACGGATCCCACTGCGCTTGAACTGCGGGATCCGTTTTGAGAATTTTAGCTACGTGCTGCTTCGAATGCGGCACCAACCTTGTACAGGCGATCATCCTTGAACGCCGGGGCCATGATCTGCAAGCCAACCGGGAGGTTCGTGTCGCTTGCCAGGCCAGCCGGAACACTCATACCACCGAGACCCGCGAGGTTCAGCGGCAGCGTGAACAGGTCGAAGTTGTACATGGCCAGCGGATCGTTCACCTTCTCGCCGAGGGCAAACGCCGTGGTCGGTGTCACAGGTGCGACGAGAACTTCGGCTTGTTCGTATGCCTTAGCAAAGTCCTGCGCGATCAGCGCACGCACACGCTGAGCCTTGAGGTAGTAGGCATCGTAGTAGCCAACAGACAGCGTGTAGGTGCCAGCGAGGATACGGCGCTTCACCTCCGGGCCGAAGCCTGCGGCACGGGAGATGCTCATTACCTCAGCAGCGGAGTGCTTTCCATCGTCGCCCTCGCGCAGGCCGTACCGCATGCCGTCGAAACGGGCAAGGTTCGAGGAAATCTCCGAGAACTGAATGAGGTAATACGTGCCGATGGCATCGTCGAAGTGCGGACAGTCGACCTCGACGATATCTGCGCCGAGACCCCGCAACTTCTCTATAGACTGCTGGAAGTTTTCCAGCACACCGGGCTGGTAGCCTTCGCGAACGAACTGCTTAACCACGCCGACTTTCACGCCGCTGAGGTCACCCTTTGCGCCCTCGCGAGCTGCACCAACGACATCCGGAACGGGCGTATCAACGGTCGTTGCATCGTGCGGGTCAACGCCTGCAATGACTTCGTGCAGCAGCGCGGTGTCCAGCACCGTGCGCGCGCAGGGGCCACCCTGATCGAGGGAAGACGCACAGGCGACGAGGCCGTAACGCGACACGCCACCGTAGGTGGGCTTCACACCCACAGTGCCTGTCAACGCTGCGGGCTGACGAATGGAACCGCCCGTGTCCGTTCCGATACCGATCGGGGCTTCGCCGGAAGCTAGTGCTGCAGCGGTGCCGCCACCGGAGCCACCCGGGGTACGCGTGCGGTCCCAGGGGTTTTTGGTGACATGGTAAGCAGAGTTCTCGGTGGAGGAGCCCATCGCAAACTCGTCCATGTTCGTCTTGCCCAGGATCGGAATTCCAGCGCCGCGAATCTTCGTTACGACGGTGGCATCGTAAGGACTCATGTAGCCCTCAAGCATCTTGGACGCACATGTCGTCGGCGCGTCAGTGGTGACAAAGACATCCTTGAGTGCCAGCGGCACACCGGCGAGAGGAGACGCGGGCTTTTCGCCCTTGTCCAGAGACTCGTCTACTGCACGGGCAGCAGCAAGTGCCTCATCGGCACCGACGTGGAGGAAGGCCCCGAGTTCCTCGTCAACCTCGGCAATGCGGTCGAGGTGAGCCTGGGTTGCTTCCACGGAGCTTACTTCGCGGCTATGAATCTTCTCCGCGAGCTCGGAGGCGCTCAGGGAGGTCAGACCCGTGGTGGATTCTGCAAGAAAAGTATTATCTGTGCTCATAACGTTATTCCCCCAGAATCTGCGGTACGACGAACTTATCCTCTTCCTTTTCCGGAGCCTGGTCCAGCGCAGCCTCCTGCGACAAGGACGGGGCAACGGTATCTTTCCGCATCGCGGTGTGCGTGGCGTGGGGGTGGCTCATGGGTTCCACTCCCTCTGTGTCCACGTTCTGAACTGCTGATACGTGGCCAATGATGCCGTCGATCTGGCTAGCGAAGGTGGTAATCTCCTCTTCGCTCAGCGCCAACCTGGCGAGTGTGGCGAGATGAGCCACCTCATCGCGAGAAATTTGAGGCACGCGAGCTTCCCCTTTTCTTTTCTCTAAAGTGTTCTGTTACGAATCGTAAGTGTAGTAACGAGCTACATTCTTATCTCTTTGACTCTACCGTACCCCGCCTCCACAGCAGGCAGCGCATGCTCCCCATCAACATACCGAGCTGTCTATATCTTCCATTCCGGGCAAGTGTTTGGTTACAATGCCTACGTTAAACCTTAATCAAGAACGATAAAAAGGCTGTGATCGTGATGGAGACTTCTTATCTCATCCGTGTGCTGCTCCCCGACGAACCCGGCACTCTCGGACGTCTCGCCAGCTCAGTTGGGCTGACCGAGGGAAACATTCAATCCGTAGACGTGGTTGAGCAGTTCCCCGATGGCACAGTCATGGACGATATCGTCATCACGCTTCCCCAGGGTGCTCTCCCCGACACCCTGGTCACCGCCGCCCAGCAGGACGAAAACGCGGTCATCGATTCGATTCGCCCGTTTTCCGGCAGGGTGGATCGACGGGGACAGGTGCAGATGCTCGCACGCTTTGCTGAGCACGCTGATAGCGCCCGCAATGCCCTAGACGAGCTGGCAAACGTCATGCCTCAGACAATGACCGCCGGCTGGTGCATCATTCTGCGCGAAACTCCTGAGCTCACCCGCGTCGCAGCCTCTGCGGCCGCCCCCTCGGACGATGGCACGCACCCCTCCAATGTCGAGGTGGATTCGTGCCGGATGCTCAACCCCGAGACCGAGGACTGGATTCCTGAATCCTGGACGCTTCTCGACGCTTCCCTGGCCGCTGCTCCTCTCACCAGCACCGATCTCATCATGGTCATCGGTCGACCCGGTGGACCGGACTTCCTGGGCTCCGAAATTGCCCACCTGGGAGACCTTGGAGTCATCATCGGGACGATGCTCAGCCGACAATCCTAGATCTGCGGAACAAAAACCTGCGCTGGTTATCCTGCCCGGGAAAGCCCACGTAGGAAAGCTCACACAGGAGAGCTTGCACAGGAGAGCCCGCACAGAAAAAGCCTGCCCAGGAAACATCGCGTGAAAGCCCTTGCTTCCTGCTGTTTTAGGCAGACAGTTTAGAGAAGCGAGGTCACCGCGCCGGTAGCGAGCAACTCCTCAAACTGCTGTTCGTTGATGATTGGCCGGCCGAGTTCCTCGGCTTTCGCAGCCTTGGAACCGGCGTTTGCGCCCACGACAACGTAGTCCGTCTTCTTGGACACGCTTCCGGATGCTTTGCCACCGCGCTCGATGATTGCCTCCTTCACCCCATCGCGGGTGTAATTTTCCAGCGAGCCTGTGACGACGATAGTAAGTCCCTCGAGCGTCTGTTCCTTGGCCTCTCCACGCTCATCCTCCATGGTGACGCCCGCTTCCGCCCAGGCATCGACGATGGCGCGGTGCCAGTCGACCGAGAACCAGTCGACGATGGACGCGGCGATGACACCTCCAACGCCCTCCGTTGCTGCCAGTTCTTCCTCGGTTGCTTTCCTGATCGCATCCATCGAGCCGAATTCCCGAGCTAGGGCTCGTGCTGCTGTGGGGCCGACGTGGCGGATGGATAGACCAGTAATGACGCGCCACAGGTCTGTTTCCTTCTGTGTCTTCAAACCTGCGATGAGTTTCTTCCCTGCGGCGTTTACGGCCCCCTTGGAGTTGGTGTACACCCGAGAATCCAGCAGATCGTCCTCGGTAAGGGTGAACAGATCCGCCTCGTCAGTGAGAATTCCCGTGCGGACGAGATCCGCAGCGGCCTTCTCACCCAGTGCTTCAATATCGAAGACGCCCCTGCCCGCGATGTACTCCAAGCGTCCGGCAAGTTGGCCCGGACAGCTACGGGTATTGGGGCACCTCCAGTCCGCATCCTCCTCTTTCGCCGGGGCAAGTTTCGTCCCACACTGCGGGCACAGAGTGGGAAAGACGAAGGGGCGCTCCGTCCCATCGCGCAGATCCGCCACCGGCCCCAAGACCTCGGGGATGACTTCTCCGGCCTTCCGGATCACAACCTGGTCCCCGATGAGCACGCCCTTGCGATTGACCTCGGATTGATTGTGCAAAGTAGCCATCTCCACTGTTGACCCTGCCACTTCCACCGGCTCCATGATGGCGAAGGGGGTAACCCGGCCGGTCCGGCCTACGCCGACCCGAACGTCGACAAGCTTCGTAACAGCCTCTTCTGGTGGATACTTGTACGCGATCGCCCACCTGGGGGCGCGGGACGTTGCCCCAAGCGCGCGCTGCTGTTCCCGATTATCGACCTTGACCACCATGCCATCCATCTCGAAGACGGCATCGTGGCGGTGATCGGCCCACTTTTCCACCATCTCGTGCACCTCCTCATGGGAGTGCACGACGGTGGTGTATTCCGACACAGGCAGACCAAAGGCAGCGAGCGCCTTGTATGCCTCCGTCTGCGACTCGAAGGAAATCCCCTCCGCAGCGCCAATGCCGTGGCAAACGAGAGTGAGCTTCCGCTTCTTCACTGCCTGTGGGTCCTTCTGTCTCATAGAGCCGGCTGCTGCGTTGCGGGGATTTGCAAAGGGCTTCTTGTTTTCCAGCTGCCGCTGCTCATTGACCAAGGGAAAATCGTCAATGGCGATATAGACTTCACCCCGAACCTCCAACACGCTCGGGATCGGGAACGCGTCATTTTCCTGTAAGTGATCGGGAATACCAGTGATCATCCGGGCATTGGCAGTGATCTCCTCCCCCACCGTGCCGTCCCCTCGCGTCGCCGCAGTGGCGAGCTCACCGTCACGGTACACAAGGTCAATGGACACACCATCGATCTTGAGCTCGACGGAGTACGTGTCCGATGGAGTACGGATCAGCCACTGCTCGAGCTCGTCCTTGCTGAACACGTTATCCAGCGAATACATCCGCTCCAGGTGAGCGATGTTTTCAAAGCTTGACCCCTCGGGCGACGGCGCGCCGACCTCGAGAGTCGGACTATCGGGTGCCCGTAACCCCGGGTGCTCCGCCTCCAACTGTTGGAGTCGAGAGAAGAGCACATCGAACTCAGCGTCCGTTATCTCCGGCGTTCCGTTGTAGTACTTGTCCCGGTGATACCGCACCTGGGCTGCGAGCTCCTCCCATCGTGCGTGGAGGGAGGAGTCCATGGGTTGACTGGAAGTTGCTTTGTCAGACACGCGCTTCAGTGTACCTGTGTGTGGCAGATCGCTCACCGACACACGCATTCATTATGACTGTGTCCCGGCAGGTCAGGCTAGACACGTCTGGGGTGTGTTCAGGCGGTGGTAGCCTAACGTGCATAGCTAAAAATCCGCACACAGTGAGCTTCGGAGGATTGAACCGTGTACTCCTTTGACCCGTCCAAGATGGTGGCTTTCGATCTGGAAACCACCACCAACGATCCCCTGAAAGCCCACGTTGTTACGTCCTCTGTCATCCGCATCGACGGCTCCAATGCCGACGAAACCTATCTGCTGGCGGATCCGGGCATTCCGATCAGCGAGGAGGCAGAGAAGGTCCACGGAATATCCAATGAGTACGCCAAGGCCAACGGTGAGCCCCACGATGATGTCGTCGCCAAAACTGTTGAGCTTATCCGCCGCGGGTGGGATGAGGGCTTCACGCTCATCGTTTTCAACGGTTGCTTCGACCTCACCATTTTGCACCAATGCTCCCCCGACTTCACTATCGACGGGCTGGTTGTAGACCCGTACATCATTGATAAGAAGAAGGACCATTACCGCGCCGGAAAGCGCAACCTCTCGGCGATGTCGGAATACTACGAGATTCGCCTAGATAAAGCCCACAACTCCAGCGCTGATTCCCTCGCCGCCGCACGCATCGCGTGGAAGCAGGCACGCCGATGGCCAGAAATTACCACCATGGATGGCGATGAGCTGATGGAGAGCCAGACGGTGTGGTACTACGAGATGCAGTCCGATTTGGCCAAGTACTTCGCTGGAAAGGGCAGGGACGTGGAAGTGAACCTCTCCTGGCCGCTCCAGCTCTCTTCCTAGCCCCACTACAAACTCGTATCCTGCAGTGCAGGAATACCGGCAGGTCGTCCGCCACATGTTGTGAGCGTGGCCCTGAGGTACGTACGCCTGTTGTGCGTGCGTCTGTGGTGCAACCTTTGCCGGCCAGACTCAGACAAGAGAGGATTCTCCGGTGAGCACGAGGACAGGATAAATTCCAACAATTTTCCTCACCAGTTAAATGTTAAGCAGCTCACCAGCTAAATGTTAAGCAG
The DNA here is from genome assembly GCF_001815555.1 of Corynebacterium sp. HMSC073D01. Classification (NCBI taxonomy): domain Bacteria; kingdom Bacillati; phylum Actinomycetota; class Actinomycetes; order Mycobacteriales; family Corynebacteriaceae; genus Corynebacterium; species Corynebacterium sp. HMSC073D01. The sequence continues at coordinate 8,371 of NZ_KV821021.1, forward strand.
TGTGTAAATGCGGTGGATAGCGTAAGCGACTACCGCGCGTTAGCGGATGAAGCGGTCAAGCTCGTACGCCGTGCGGTATGCCTCCGCTCCACCTCGCGCCCAAATATCAAAGACTCCCCTGTCCTGTCCGAGCTCACTACAGACGCGCTCGAGTTCATCACGATTGGCAGACACAGCACAGTGGCCACCTGCATCGGCTAACTCTTCGAGTGCTGTACCTGCAGCATCAAGCTGTGCGGAATTGGTGACGAATGCCAGATCGATCAGCGCCCCCTCACTTGGCATTACGTCCCATTGCGGGGCGTACCCGATCTGGTTAATTACGGGAACATAGGCTACCTGCTCGTCGACAGCGGCACGCACGGCCTCGTAAGCAGGAAACAAAACTCGCTGTAGCTCGTCGACCGGCACCGGGCGGAGAGTGTCGAAATCGGATGTCCCCGGCACTGCCCCTGCTCGGATGGACCCAAGATACGGCTCGTCGAATTGGACCACGATGCGAGAGGAGGAAAAGCGCCGCGCAATGTCTTTCGCATGAGCAACAAGACCTGCAGTAAGAGCCTCAGATATGTCAATGGTCGCCGACCTATCGCTCAGCACGCGGTGCCCGTTGGCAAGCTCCATCTTCGTGGCCAAAGACCACGGCCCGAGACAATGTACCTTCACCGTATCCGCATGGGACGGCCAGAGCTCCTCCACCGTATCGATATCTCTGTCAAGACCGTCTTTGGCCCGATTAGCAGCGCGACTGCCGCGTGGCGTGACTACCCAACCACGGGAGCGAACGTCGACGTGAAGGCCGTCGACAAGCGCGGTCGTTCGGCCGACCGGATCGTACCAGGGTCCGCGAGCGGAAAGCTGCGGGATGTGCGGGAGATCCCCCGTCTCACTAATGACGATATCGCAGGCTTCAGCAAAGGTGGCGGCGGTAACTTCACCGACCCCTAGGGCAACCATCTAGTGCACCGTCCCGCAGATCGTGCCGGAACCGAGGACGATGTCACCGGCTTGGTCTGGAAGGTAGACAACTGCCGCCTGACCACGTGCAACGCCGGACAATGGTTGCTTGAGCGTCAGCGTCATAGTATCGCCCTCAATGTGTGCAGAACACGGCACAACCTCCCCATGCGCACGGACCTGCACCTGGCACTCCACATCTCCATTGAACGCAGGATGCAGTTGCTTGAGGCGGTCAGCGATGATCGTATGGACTGCCAGGTGCTCGCGCGGACCAACAGTTACGGTTCCGGTTGCTGCATCAATGTCCGTCACATAACGCGGCCGTCCGTCAGCTGCGGGAACGCGGATATTCAGTCCCTTGCGCTGACCGATGGTGTAGCCATAGACACCGTCATGGTCCTGGAGCTTGTTGCCGTCTTCATCCACAATTACGCCGGGGCGCATACCGATGTGCTTACCCAAAAAGGCCTTCGTGTTGCCGTCGGGAATGAAGCAAATGTCGTAGCTGTCCGGCTTTTTTGCCACGGAGAAACCGTGCCGAGCGGCTTCTTCCCGGATCTGGGGCTTCTCTGTATTGCCCACAGGGAAGTAGCAGTGTGCAAGTTCATCGGCGGTCAGCACACCAAGCACGTAGGACTGATCCTTCTTTGGATCTACCGATCGCCGCAAATAGCCGTTCTCATCGATGGTCGCGTAGTGTCCAGTGGCGACAGCATCGAAGCCGAGGGCGATGCCACGCTCCAGCAGTGCCCGGAACTTGATCTTCTCGTTGCAGCGCAAGCACGGGTTGGGTGTTTCCCCCATCGCGTAGGATTCGACAAAGTCGTCGATGACGTCTTCTTTGAAGCGGTCGGAAAAGTCCCACACGTAAAACGGGATACCCAGCTTGTCGCACACGCGACGAGCATCAGCAGAATCTTCAAGAGAGCAGCAGCCACGGGAGGATTCCCTAACGGATTGTGGGTCTCGCGACAGTGCCAGGTGCACGCCTACAACATCGTGACCTGCCTCAACAGCTCGCGCTGCGGCGACGGCACTGTCCACTCCTCCACTCATTGCTGCAAGAACTCTCATGGCTATTCTCAACACTTCCCGCGTTCGTCTTATTCCCACCCGTGGACGAACGAGCAGGTTGATAATCGGCTACCAGTAAACAATCGGCTAGTCAGTATAGGACCTTTGTCCACGTGTAGGAAACGCCTACTTTGTTTAGGCCATACCAGCCAATCGTGCACGCTCAACCACGTCGGCGGCATGAGCGAGAAGGAAGTCCACGTCCTCCTGGGAGGTCGTCCGGCCCAGGGTGAAACGAATGGCACCGCGGGCAACCTTCTCTTCAACTCCCATCGCTAGGAGAACGTGCGATGCCCGGTTCACGCCAGACGAGCATGCCGAGCCTGCGGCAACCTCGATTCCAAGGGAATCGAACAGCATGATGAGAGAATCCGCCTCAGCACCAGGGAAACTGACGAAGAGGTGTCCGGGCAGGTTCGGCTCGCTCGTGTGCACGACGAGCTTGTCGACGCTTTCCTTCAGGCCGTCCCGCAGCCGTGCGGTGAGACTTTCCAATCGTGCGCGTTCGCCATCCATTTCGGTCACCGCTTCCCTTAATGCCACCGCAGTTGCCATCGCTCCGGCCGCATCAGGGGTTCCCGGGCGGATTCCCCGCTGCTGGCCTCCCCCTGTGAGGACCGGTGAGGGTACCGGTGAACGCTTTGCCAGAAGAATTCCCACTCCTCGTGGCCCGCCGAATTTGTGAGCGCTGGCTGCCATCGTTGTCGCCCCCAGTGCGGAAAAATCCACGGGAAGGTGCCCAACCACTTGAACGGCATCGACGTGGAGGGGAGTTTCGGTTTCCTGGCATTTTTCTGCCACCTTGGTGATCGGCTGGATGGCCCCGGTCTCGTTGTTTGCCCACATAACCGCCGCAACGGTGGCAGGCAAATCCAGGAGTTCAAAGTCTTCGATGTGCCCCGACGAGGTGACCGGCAGGTAATCCACCTGAACGTGTGGCATCCGCGTAGCCAGGGATGACACCGTCTCTTTGACGGCCGGGTGCTCGATCGGTGTGGTGACGATACGTAGCGTTTCTTCTCGGTCCACTGCATTTTGAAGGAGTCCACGGACAGCCAGGTTATCCGCTTCAGTACCAGAACCCGTAAAGATCACCTCAATCGGCTCGCAGCTAAGCGCATCAGCGATGATCTCCCGTGCCTCAGCGAGCACCGCCTGTGCTCGCCGTCCCGATGCGTAGCTGCCTCCGGGGTTCAGGACATCGGAATTTTCTACCCACGCATCGACCGCTGACTGCCGTATAGGCGTTGTGGCAGCGTGATCAAAATAGTGGGAAGTGGTTCGAGTCGTCCGAGTGCTCATGGTGAAAACAATACTGTCATCGCCCAGCACGCCACCTAGTAGGGCGGATCATCCACGGTCACCCAGAGTAGCGACATATCCAGCCCTGTAAAGGACAATCACTGAAACATGTGTCGGCTACGTCCACGCCATGTCCAGAAATCATCGCCCATCTCTCTGATTGAAGGCTGTGTGCACGTTTTCCACTTCTCTCCATCTTCCCTTCCCCATTCACTCCCTCCTAAAGTTTCCTTTCCCGCTTCGTTTCCCCCTTCTTACCTTTCTCATCGCTTGTCGACGCTCCACTGGTTACCCGTTACCCCGCCCCTCGGCATCGCTACGATGGGCGCACCTCTGTGGCGACGGGGTTGCTGTCCCCATGGCACTGTTATTCCCCAGTCGCACCGCTGAATACCTGTTGTGCCGCCGTGTCCCAGCTACGCCACCAACTGTGAACATCCTCGCTACCACTGCACGGCCCGATGGCATCTACCAGTCACCTTTACGTGTACCGGCCACCGTTACTAAGCCAGTTAGGAGCGCGCCCATGCACCGATGGTGCCTGGAACCATGGGTGGTACCTCTCCGAGGATCGCCTTGGTGTTGGCGTCTTGCTCCAGCTCGGAGAGGACGGTCTTCACCGGTCTGGTCGTCTTCCTGTCCTTACTCGCCCCCATGTTCATGGGCATCACTCCACGGCCATACCCGCCTGTTGCTCGACTACCAGATGCCGGAACCCCCGCGTTTCCTCCATGGGCCGTACCAGCGCGGACTGCACTACCTGTGTGAGACCCGCTGTCAGGAATTGCCGGTAGCTTGCTGAACCTCACTCCACCTAGGCCACCGGCGATATTCCTGGCAGCAGCCCCACCACTGATGGCACCAAAAGCACCGCCAGCAGCAATTCCACTACCGCCCTGGTGTTTACTGCTACCTGCAGCAGATGGCAATCGTTTGCCAGCTGTGGTGCCGCGTTGACCACCGTTGCGACCCACACCTGCTGGAGCCACGGTCGACACCGGGTGTGTCTCCGACCTATCGACGCAGGATCCACCCCTAGCGTTAGCTCCTCCAACACCGCTGTTTACTGCTCCCCCAGGCACCGCAGTCCCGCCCCCGATACCTTCGCGCCCGAGATCCCCAGGCACAGACGAAATCACTGGCATACCGGTCCCAGCCGGGGAGGATCCCACTGGGGTGAGCCCACCACCATGTCCACCAGCTAATGGCACGGTCAATCCCTGCGGAGCGGTATGCGACTGACCAGCTAACACTGGAGTCTCCTCAAGACGCGCACCCGGTGAAGCCTCGACCTGTTGGCTGACCGACCCATCGTCGGTGGCGTGCTGTAACGCACGAACAAGCACGGGATCCGGGTTACCAGACCGGATCCTTTCCAACTGGCCATCGAAGTCCTTCTTAGATCCACTCACCAGCTCATCCATCTCTGCCTCCCACGCCCCACCAGTAGAGGGTGGTACAACGGTATCGAGGAGTGAACCCACTCGAGGTTCTGCCAATGACAGCAATGGAGGCATTGCCACCCGGGCATACGCCACAAGTGCCAACTGCTCTTGTAGCTGACGCGCACCTGGAATCGGGTTTGCCAACACGGAACCATTGATCGCACCGGCCGCAGCAATTCCCAACTTATGTGTCAGCCCGATTCGCCCCGACCACCTGGCCATCGCTTCCGCATTCGTCCCAAAGGACTCCGTCGCCTCACTTGTAACCCGCAACTTGTCAACAATCGCATCGATAACCTCACCGCGGTTGGCGTCCACAATTCCGTTAGCAATACTGCGCAACCGACCAGTTACCTCCACCATAGAAGTGTGCAACCCCTTCCACGCCGAGGCCGCCTCTCCAATAGCAGAAGTGTGGGTGGTGAAATAATCCCGCAGCAATTCCAGCACACTCCCCGCTGGCACAACCACCTTCTGTCCCACCACAACGGGCACCGGTGCCACGTGCTCTGGAAGAGCAATCATTCCCAGCTTCTCAGCCGGCACACCACCTGATTCACCGCCACAAATTCCCGGACTAGAGCCCGCATCATGCAAGCGATCTAATGATCGAGCAAACACATCTTCCTGCGCCTCAAACCCATGCACAGTCGCCTGTAAGCCACGCGCAAGCCCACTGATCACGTCCCCCAACCCCTGAGCTACAACCCTCGCAGACCCCGGCCCCGTATCCAATACGCCTGCATGCTCCCGACCCAACTGATCTAATCCAGAAACGCGGGTGAAACTATCAAGAGTGCTATTGGACCAGCTACTACTCGCGGTCTTTAGTATAACGTCACTGATTTTCCTGAGCCTCACAACGCTGTCACTTAGTTGACCTTGATTAATTGCTACGATATTCATTTAGTTTCTCCCCGATCAAAAGATCAAAATATTTCTCAGCCTGTGCGCACTCTTCTGCCATCGGCGGATCGGTTAACACTGACGAATTAAAATTAACTTCCACCGTTCCATGTGGAGTTTCAGCTGCTACCGTGCAGCTGTCGTCCTCTTCGATTTGTTTGTAGGCAAGGGACGGAGCCTTTTCTGGAGAAAGTGGGTAGTCCAGAGGAATCCCTTTTCGCTCAAGTGCCGCCAGCTTGTAGGCAGCACCGGTGAGTGCTATTAAACCTGCGCTTGTTGTTTCAAAGTAGCAAGTATCGATTCCTTCTTTTTCAGGAACGGATAAATTTTCCGTCCATCGCTTAAGATTCAGCTCCGCTAACTTCTCCTCTGTCACATCCGCACACGGCTGAGCAAGATGGAAGTTAGGATCCCAGCGATCGAAAAGGTATGGCTCATCTTCCGGTGAGAGGCCTTGGTCAGCTCCCAGAAATTGAGCACATCCGGAGAGAAAAAGAACTGACAGCAGAGTAAAGACGAAACCGCTCCTGACGGTTGAAAAACCTGATGCTTTACTTCGATCCATACTATTCTCCTTTCAGCAGACGTTGTGCATCTCCACTACTTAGACGCGATGAGCAGTTCATCTGGTTCCGTAACTAGCGAAGCTTTTTCCATCGCGTCCAAGCCACCAACCGCTAACAGAAAAACACGCACGCGGACACCAAATCGTGCGCCTGCTGGCCCACTGCACCGGTAGACACCTGCAGTGAACCACGCCCCGGCACTGCGCGCACTCCGTCCGTGCACAACCCAGCGTGAACTCCCCCAATATGCGGGGTGCCTCGTACCGCCAAAAAAGATCGATCACATTAAGTGGCCGCATCTGTGTAGAGCAGCTCTGCGGGCATCTACACATAACTTGTCAATATCCCACACAAAAAATGTGGCCTGGTGAGAAGTTGCTCACCAGGCCACAGCGGAACGAGTCGGGTCTAACCGGCTCCTGCGGTGTTTACTTCCTGTTCTTGCAGTACGTCACCGCGTTGAGGAAGATGTCCTGCGAATAGATACCGGGGATGTTCTTCATCAAGCCCGGGCGGAAACGCTCTGGGTGCCCCATCTTGCCCAGGATCCTGCCGTCGGGGGAAATGATGCCCTCGATGGCGTAGCTCGAGCCGTTCGGGTTGGCCGGCGCCTCCATCGTCGGAATTTCATTCTCATCCACATACTGGAACGCAACCTGGTGGTGAGCAAACAGCTGCTTGGCATCTTCCTCACTGACGACGAACCTTCCCTCACCATGGGACACGGGTACAAGGTGGGTTTGTCCAGGGGTAAAGGTCGCAAGCCACGGCGAATCCACAGAGGCAACACGGGTCGTGGCAATCCTGGAGACGTGCCGTAGCTGGCGGTTGTGGGCCAGCGTGGGCGAGGTCTCTGTCAGCTTGGAGGGATCACCGTAGGGCAGGAAACCACTCTTGACCAGAGCCTGGAAACCGTTACAGATGCCGAGGACAAGGCCATCGCCAGCAACGAAGCTGCTCACTGCCTGCGCTACCTCCGGGGTGCGCAGGAATGCGGCCATGAACTTTGCGGAACCATCTGGCTCATCGCCGAGGGAGAACCCGCCGGAGAAAGCGAGGATATCGGCTGTGCCGAGCTTGTCGATGAATACCTGCGTGTCCTCCTCCAGCATCTGCGGAGTGAGGTTGCGGATGACGAGGAACTCGGTTGTAGCACCGGCAGCCCGGAATGCCTCGGACATGTCGTACTCGGAGTTCGTTCCGGGGAATACCGGCAGCAGCACGTGGGGCGCTGTGCCCTCCGCCGCGTCGGAGTGGTCACCGGAAACGGCGGTGGCCTCGGCCGGGGATTGCGCCTCGGGAAGCTTCGTGGCGAAGTCTGGCAGGTCTTCACCAGCGGCATCGTTTAGCGGGAAGACGCTGCGGTAACGCTCCTCCGCAATGTCCAGTGCCTTGTCGACGCTCAGGTGTTCAGCACCGAAGCTCAACTCACCGTCATTGGTGGTCTGGCCGAGAAGACGTGCCGATTCGGGAACGGTTACCCCCTCCGAAACAGCGAAAACGATGCCACCAAGGTGTGCCTCCACCCAGGAGATATCGGCACTGCCGGTAAATCCAAGGCCGTTACCTGCAACCATGTTGACAATCGTTGCACCGATACCGGCTTGGGTGACAGCAGAAGCAGCACGAACCTCACCACGGGCAGCAAGCGCCGTGAAGTCTGCGAAGTTGGTGCGCAGAGCCTCGTAATCCGGCTCGCCGGATTCCAGCGGAGTGTGTGGCAGGAGGTAGAGGGACAGGCCTGCGTCGGGGATCGCCGCGCTGATAGCGTCTGCCTTATCTATCACGGCGACGGCGAAGGTAACAAGCGTCGGCGGGACGTGCAGTCCGTCACCATACGTACCGCTCATAGAATCCTTACCACCGATCGCGGCGACTTGGAAGGCATCCTGTGCTTCCAGCAAGCCGAGGATTGCCTGGGTAACCTCGCCCCAACGCTCCGGCTCCTGGTCAAGGCGCTGGAAGTACTCCTGCACCGTCAACCACGCCGTAGTGGCATCGGCACCCGCCGCGGTTAGACGGGCAAGTGCCTCCACCACGGAGTAGGCACCCATGAGGAATGGGGACTCACTAGCAAGCTCCGGGCTGTAGCCGTACGTCATCACCGAGGAGGTCGGTGTGCCGCCTGCAACAGGAAGCGACTGGATGGATGCCATCTCGAATGTCTTCTGACGCTTGCCACCGAACGGCATCAATACGGTGGAGCGGCCGACCGTGGAGTCGAACTGCTCAACCATGCCCTCTTGCGAACCGCCTGCCGGGGAAGCAAGCGCCTCAGCAACGCTCGCGGGAGCAGCGTGCGGGGCCTCCATGGGGGCGTCGACAAGCGACACGGACTGGGAACGGGCCGCCCCGTTGGTATCGATGAACGCGCGAGACAAATCGAGGACGAGATCCTCACCGTTGAACATCCGCAGGCGACCAGAATCTGTCACCTCGGCGAGCTGCGTCGCCTCCAGGTTCTCCGTCTCCGCGAGTTCGATGAACCGCGCCGCGTTTTCGGCACGCACAACGACGGCCATTCGCTCCTGAGACTCCGAAATCGCGATCTCACGGGCGTTGAGGCCCGCGTACTTCAAAGGCACGCGCTCCAGATGAATGTCGAGGCTGTCAGCCAACTCGCCGACGGCAACAGCTACGCCACCGGCACCAAAGTCGTTGCAACGAACGATCATCTGCGCAACCTCAGGGTTGCGGAACAAGCGCTGAATCTTGCGCTCATTAACCGGGTTACCTTTCTGAACCTCCGCGCCGGAGGTAGCAAGTGAGGTGTCGTTATGTGCCTTCGACGAACCTGTGGCACCACCAATACCGTCGCGGCCTGTACGACCACCGAGGATGATCACCACGTCACCATGTGCGGGCTCAAGACGCTTTACGTTTTCTACCGGAGCGGCAGCAACAACAGCGCCGAGCTCCATGCGCTTGGCCACATAGCCTGGGTGCACAAATTCGCGCACGTTCGTGGTGGCCAGACCGATCTGGTTGCCGTAACTGGAGTAACCGGCCGTCGCGCGCGCAGAGATGTCCGCCTGCGGCAGCTTGCCTTCCAGCGTCTCTTCGCGCGGGGTGTTGATGTCGCCGGCACCCGACAGGCGCAGCGCCTGGTATACCCAGGAGCGACCGGAGAGGGGATCACGGATAGCCCCGCCCAGGCACGTCGACGCGCCACCGAAAGGCTCGATCTCCGTCGGGTGGTTATGCGTTTCGTTCTTGAACATCAGGAGCCATGGCGACGGTTCGCTTCGCTCACCGTCGCCATGAAGGACATCAGATCGCTCACCGTCGCCATGAAGGGCATCAGATCGCTCACCGTCGCCACGCGAGACGTCCACATAGACGGAGCATGCGTTGATCTCCTCCGAGACTTCCTGATCATCCATGACCCCCGTACGGCGAAGCTCGCGGCCCATGATCGTGCCCATATCCATGAGGGTGCGTGGCTTATGCGTCCTGCCGTTCGTCTCGCGGAGCTCATCATAACGACGCAGCGCGCGAGCAAGTTGATCCTTAAAACGACTGCCCTCATTGGCAATGTCCGTGAGCTCAGTGTTGAAGGTGGTGTGGCGGCAGTGATCCGACCAGTACGTATCAAGAACTGAAAGCTCCACATCCGTCGGAGTGCGCCCCTCCTCACGGAAGTATTCCTGAATGGTTTCAAGGTCAGCGAGGTTCATCGCCATCCCGCGCTCAGCGAGAAGTGCTTCGAGGCCAGCCTCATCAAGCTCATTAAAGCCGGGGTACTGGCGCAAGGGCTCAACGGATCCCGTAGCCGGCGCTTGGAGCACCTTCATGTCCTTCTCCCCCGCTTCAACAGGGTTAATCAGGAATGAACGGATGGCAGCGCGGGCTTCGTCAGACTGGGCAGGTTCAAATACGTAAAGAACTGCCGAATAGATTGACGCTTCCGTTTCCGGCTGGACAAGACGCAAAGCCTGGTTGGCTGCATCAGCTCGCTGATCGTACTGACCAGGAAGGGGCTCAACAGCAAGGAACCCCGAGGCCGAATTCAGAATCTCTGTAAGCTCTTCGGAAGTAATCCTGTCGTCGACACGGTCATCGCACACGATCGAGGCGCTCAGTGATTCGATGTCCGATTCCGAAGCGGAAAACACATCGTACAGGTTGAGAATTTGTACGGAATCGAGCTGAACACCCGAGAGATTATTAAGTGTTGCAAGCAGCGCGCGCTCCTCGTCGCGGAACTGGGGCTTGCGGCGAACTGCGAGACGTGCATCCATGAGATGGAGGGGCCTTCCTTGCATTAAATTTGGCTATTTCTTCCGCATTTAGTCTAGTCCAGGTCGATCCTCACTAGATAGTTCCGTGCCAGTTAACAGACGTTCTGCCGACGTTGGTCCCCGCCATCGACTCCTCCCCGTTCCATTTTCCACAACGACAAACGAAAATGCCCTCACGCACGCCCTGCTATGCTCACAGGTTTTTCAAACTACCCCGCACTTCAGAACGCAAGGACAGTTGTTATAACAGGGATTTACGTGCTTAGTTAAGTTTAAATAAGTCAACCTAGTTTTAGGTTAATTCCTTTTCGTCTCGTTTACCAGACTATATATTTTTCGACTAGACAAAGACAGAAAAACGTGTATGGTTACCTGTCGGCTCGGGAAATTGTTCAACCATTTCGGTTCTCCTCAGCCATGCTCGTTTCACGTTACCTACCGGAGGAAAAATGTCTCGTCTGTCGTACATTCTCGGTGGCCTGATGGCAGCTGGCGTACTGTTCCAGTCCGTCCTCATCATGGCAGTCCCCGCCTAACGCGCACTCATGCACTGGTGACCTTCGCCGTCACCCGGTCGGCGTAATCAGTTTCGGCTCGGATTTTTGCCAACCGCTAGTGCGTCCTAACCGCGTCGGATCAGCGCATCCGACGCGGTTTTTTGTGCACGGGTATTCCCCACCCTGACCGAAGAACGATTTGCACCCGGCAGACCGCCACACCCGTGATGTCCTGGTCGCGAAAAAGTACTCGCTGGTTCGCACTGTTCACATCTATTTTCATTCGAACATTTATGTCCAAATATTAATATTCAATGCCTTCTGCAGAGAACAACTCTGTTTTCGATAGTCGAATGTGCTTTGAGAACACAACCAGACAGCAGACAGGGATCGGCGCACTCTGCTGCTTCTACCCGCAAGAAAGCACGTTTCAGGAAAGAGACAGCGGAGCTGCAGTCATCCACCGCGTTGCCCCTACAGGAAGCCTCGAATTGCGGATCCCACATACGAGAGGATCACGGGCAAGATCCCCTTTGTCCTCCCGGTTTACGCCAACCAGGAGGCTGTGACGGCACTGCCACTATTCACGCCCACGGGGACCAGCGGTTCCGTTTCCACCTCAACGTCCACACAGTGCTTAACGACATGGAACATTCGGTGAAAACGATCCGGCTGGTCCACCGGCTGGTCCATTGACTGGACCATCCCGCTCTCGCTACTGTTCTCGCTGCTACCTTGTCTCCCGAGGTTGTTGGACTTTACGTAAGGCTCTTCCAGCTCACACGTGTGATTGAGCGAGGGCAACGACGGCGACCGCGTAATCACCATCGTGAGATAAAGAGAGGGATGACGCGAAATTGGGCGAAGAAAGGCGTTGCACTTCACCGTGCAGGTGGAGGTACGGGCGGTCACAGTGGTCACTTCGAACCTCAATGTCCCTCCATACAACGCGTTCCGACGCGATGAGTGGAGGTGCCGGGGCGATAAGCCCACTCCACGCCTTGATGAAAGCTTCTTTTGCAGCCCACCGCGCGGCAAGGTGTTGAAAGACATCCCCGGTCACCGCCATCTTCTTACGCGCTTGCCGAAGCTCGTACGGAGTGAACATACCAGAGATTGTGGTGCCTGGTGCCTCCCACTGCTCACGAAAGCTCGGTATGTGAACGAGGTCAATACCCACGGATGGTGCCCCATGCACAGCGAGTGAACGCACCTGCGCATTTGCATGTGTGGAAACTGACTCGTGCATGGAATACCTCGTTCTCCTCTTTGTGTGGGTTCTCATCTTCGTATGGCGTTGTTTGTGTGCAAACCTCCTCAGCTGGAATGCGTTTAGCTGGGTCTGGTATTTTCCAGCCGGCGTATGTCAACCAGCGTTTGCCAGCCGACGTGCCCGGTGAGCCGGAAACCCCGAGCAGGAAGGAATCCACGACGGAGCGGAATTCCCAGGTAAAGGGGAAGTTCCAAACGATCGGAGTTCCTGCGCACGGGGGTGTCTGCGCACGGGGTGGCGGCATTCACGCCACTGGGGCTCTGCGGAGGCAACTAAAAGGCAGGCTTAAAACCAGCCGTCTGCGCTCAGGCGAGCATCTGGGTCAAGAAGCATGAGCTTTTCCTTCTCAGAAATAGTGTCGCCCTCACGGAACCTCCGGTTGTCGACACCCTCGAACAACGGCCTATTGCCCAGCATCCCCTGGACAAGCCTCCGCTCACCGGCTGCCAAGCGGGCGTTGGCACGCTTCTCCCAGGACGGGTCATCAACCACTGAGGCAAATGCCGCCGGGTGGACAAGAGCAACCAAGCCGGACACATGGCCGAACCCGAGGGAGGTCAGAAGTGCCGCCTTCGGGGCCTCTGCCAACTGGAGGGGCTCGCTCAGCCACGTGAACCACGTGCCGTCCTTCATTTCCGGATCGACGCAGGTGAGCGCAGCGTTACCGGGGATCCTGCCGGTGGCAAAGACATCGGCAATGCCACCAATTTGGAACACCGCTGCACCACCCTTGGCGTGGCCGGTCAGTGTCTTCTGGCTGATGACGTACTGCGGGTTGCCTTCGCTGCGGCCGAGGGCCTCCGCAATATAGGTGTGCAGCCGCGTCTCATTCGGATCGTTTGCATTGGTGGACGTATCGTGCTTCGAAATCACGGAGATATCATCGGCGCCGATGCCCAGCCCCGAAAGAGACTTGGCCAGGCGGGAACGCTGTCCACCGCGAGCCGTTGCCAGCGCTCCCAGCCCCGGGGCAGGAATGGAGGTGTGGGCGCCGTCGCCGTTGGACTGTGCAAAGGCCACCACGGCGAGGACCGGAAGACCAAGATCACGAGCAACCGTGCCTCGAGCAAGGATGACCGTGCCGCCACCAGCACTTTCCACGAAGCCGCCGCGACGGCGGTCATTGGCGCGGGAGTAGAAACGGGGGTCGATCCCCTTGGCAGCCATCGCATCCGAATCTGCGGTGGCGTTCATCATGGCGAAGCCCTGAATCGACTCGACAGAAATATCGTCGATACCGCCGGCAATAACCACATCTGCCTTGCCTAGCGCGATCTTATCCACGCCTTCCTCAACGGACACTGCTGCCGTAGCGCACGCACCGATGGGGTGAATCATCGATCCATAGCCGCCGACATAGGTCTGCATCGTGTGCGCAGCAACAACGTTCGGCAGCGTCTCCTGGAGGATATCCGAGGGAATGTCCGCATCCATGAACCTATCGAGGAAGAGCTTGCGCATGGAGCTCATTCCACCGAAGCCAGTGCCCTGAGTTGTCGCCACATCGGCCGGGTGTACCGCCCGGAGCAGTTCAGCGGGCTCAAATCCGGCAGACAGGAAGGCATCGACGGTAGCAACGAGGTTCCACACTGCGATTCGGTCGATCGACTCCGTCAGGCTTGTAGGAATGCCCCACTTCTGCGGGTCGAAGCCATCCGGAATCTGGCCTCCAACGGCACGAGCCAGAGTAGCTTTCTTTGGCACGCGGGAGGTAGCCCCTGCGCGACGATTCACGCGGATGGAACCGTCCTGGTCTACGCTGACGCTGGTGAATGCGGGATCTGCGTCAACGTACGTGTTCGCGGTTTCCAGGTCATCAACGGTGAAGGTGACATCCTTTTCCAGGAAGAACTGGATCTCCTTGCCGGAGGCACCATCGGAGATGGGGCCGTCGTCGGCAAAGGGGCGCACACCGCAGCGTGCAATGACATCGTCGTGGAAGCGGTCATAGATATCCGATTCATCGACGTAATTGCCATCCGCGTCGTACCACCCGGGGGTGGGGTTGTCTTCCCAGGTAATGAGTCCCATCATCCATGCCAGTTCCGTCACGCCTGCGGGCGTCAGGTCGACATCACCGAGGTGATCGATCCCGTACTCTGCTTCGAAGCGCGTGCGGCCGGAGCCCCACGGGGAGACCTCGCCGAGGCCCACAATGACCACCATCTCCTCCAGAGGGGTGGTTACCTCTGCAGTCCACGGCACCTCGCGGTCGGTCGGTTGGTGCCGCGGGTGTGGTGTGGGCAGTGCGGGAATGGTCGCTACGGAGCTGGTCGCTGTCGGATCATCGCTATTCGACGCTCCGCTGGTCACAGCTTCCTCTTCGGTGCGCGCTGCATCCGCGTACGCCTCAGCGGCGATGGCAGGAAGCGACACCCCGGCGAGTCCACCAGTGAGATCGGCCACCAGCGGCTTTTCTGCAGCGGCCGTGCGCGACGCTTCGCTGCACAGTCCGACAAGTTCCTTAGCGATCGTCTCGGGAGTCCACACGTGCACACCGTGCCGCTCAGCGACAGCAACGAGGCGATCGTTGTGCCCCATGAGGTTCGTCGACTTCACCCAACCAATACGCGGGTGGGCCAGACTCGTACGTTGCCCGAACGGCTCGACGGACCATTTGTTGACGATCGCATCGAAGGCCGCCTTGACCTCACCGTAGGAGCCGTCGCCACCAAAGGTGCCGCGGTTGGGCGATCCGGGGAGCACGACGTGCAGTCGGTGGTTCACGTCCGTGGTCTCGCCGAGGGCGGAAAGCCTACCGATAAGCCGCTCCACACCCCACAGCAAAACACGGGATTCGAACTCGGCGCCGGTTCCGGCATCGGTCAGGTAACCGCGGACGGGAGGTGCAGCGAACGGGAGGAGCAGATCCGGGATCCACGCATCCTTTACCTTCTTCTTGGTGGATCCAACGGTGACGAAGCGCTCGTTTCCAATCCACTCAGATAGGGCATCAATATCGCGGTACGACGCGAGGTTTGCGGGAACAAGCCAGAAAGAGGCCGCACCGGAGGCATGCTCACGGTAGAGCTTGCGAGCCCACTCAGTGCGTTCTGGGGTGACCTTTGACGAGGTCGCGATCACCGTCGCCCCGCGTGAAAGCAGCTCTGCGGCGACGCCGGAGGCAATGGAGTGCGGCGACACACCTGTGACGACGGCAATGGTGCCAACAAACTCGCCCTGATCGGTAGAGCGGGCAGCATCGGCCACATCGGTGAAGCCGTACCACTGTGCCATAGCTGCGACATCCTCTCCAGTACCGGTAAAGGATGCCGTCGCAGGAATCTCCTCCCCAGCTGCGAGGCGAGCAATGTCTTCGCGGGCGGAGGCCCACCGGTCGTCGAAAAGCACAGCCTTTGCCTCGTCGAAGGCGGGCAGAACCCGGCGCGCCCAATCGGAGCCAGCCTCTGCGGTCACCGTTGCGACAAGCTCGTCGGCGTTGTCCGGCTTGCTGGGGGCTACTCCATCGTTGTGCCCGAGGGCGCGGAGGACGTGGTGAGCAGACTCTGCAAGGATTCCCTTCGCGCCGAGGATCTTCTCGGCGAGGTCGTTGAGCACGCCCGAGTCAACAACCTGGCCACCGGTTTCGCCACCGGTGGGCAGGGCGACGGTGACGCCGTTGTCGGAGGCGACCTGAGCCACAGCAGCGTCGATAAGATCGTTAACTTCCGCGCCGTTGGTCACAGCCGTCGGGAGCAGTGCCAGATCACCACCGCGAGCAGACGAACCCGCGCGCGTTCCCAACGCCACCGCCATGGTGACATGTGCATCCCAGCCAGCAGGTAGCGCCCACGTGCCAGTCACTCGGTTGGAAATGTCTTCCAGCTTGGCGCCGGCGGGGCCGAAGACGCTGCGTACCTGATCCTTGACAAACTTGCCGAGCACCTCGCCGAAGGGCTGGTAGTTCTTGGCGGCGGCGTTTACCGTCGCTGTCAGCGTCTTCATGTCCGCCTCCGATGCGCCTTCCACGGCGGGAAGCGACAGCTCAGCGGACATATCCATGAGTTGCTGGTTGAGACGTGAGGAAACACCACTGGTCAGCGTACCGATGGTGTCGGCATCGCCCACCTGGTCGAGGCGCATCTTGTTCGCCTGGGCGAGCAAAGCGCGGATAGCATGACCGGCGGTAAAGGGCAGCGGCTGAGCTGTCGATCCCCCGGTAGAGGCAGATGCGGCAGATGCTGCTGCGGAAGTTGCGGCTGTTGCAGCGTCGGTAGCAGCGGCGGCGGTGTTCGCGGAAGTCGCGGTGGTCGAGGCTGTCGCGGTGGAAGCTGGTGAGTCCACTCCGCCGGTCGCATGGCCCGCCGACGCTGGTCTTGTCTCCTGCACCTGGCCGTTGGTACCGGATGTTGTGTCGGTGGCAACAGAGCCAGTTTCAGCGTTGTCGGTACCCTCTGGCAGCTCACGCTCGTTCACATCAGTGAGGAACATGTAGGTGGCATCACGCTGGACGTTCCTCAAAACAACATCCGAAGCGGCGAAACCGGGCAAACGCAGGGTCTTGGCCGCGAGGTTCGTCAACGTCGGGGAAGCACCAAGACCAACCTCCACGTACTGGTCAAGGTTCGCAGCGCGAGATAACAGGAACTCCTGAGTCTCAATCCAGCGCACGGGAGAGGCAAACTGCCAGGCCAGCAATTCAATAAGCAGGCTCCTGGTTACCTCACTGCGGTCGCCATTGAGGTCGAGCTTTTCGACGATAGTTGAGGGCGCAACCTCAAGCACGGCGCGGCGGAACTCCTCGGTCAGCCCAAACGGCTTGGCCACCAGGTTCGGAATGTAGTGACCGATGAGGATGTCCGGGTCAATATCGTGCGGCAACAGCGCGTCGAGCTTCTCGCGGAAGTCGTCCACTCCCCCACGCAATACGCGTGAGTGGAACGGGACATCGATGCCGGGAACGAGCATGAAGGGGCTCTTGCCACCGGCTTGTTTCGCCCGGCGCGAGGAATCCTCCTTCAGCGCCTCAATACCCGCAATGGTGCCGGCAATCGCGTACTGCTGATCGCGCAGGTTGTAGTTTACGATCTCCAGCATCTCTCCGGATTCTTCAGCAACACGAGCAACGTAGTCGGCCACGTCCTCGTCCCCCACGCCGAATTGGTTCGGACGCAGCGCACCGAGCAGGTAGTTGGAGTTGCCCTCCGCGTCGCGGGGAACGAGGTGGTGCATGGTGAGACCACGCTGGAAGACGAGCTCCAAGACGGTATCCGGATCGATCACACCGGCGTAGGCGGCCAACGCCGTGTATTCACCTAAAGAGTGACCGGCGAAATACGCACCCGGCACATAGACACCGGCTTCCTTCAGCTGCGCGGTCTGCGCAAGTGCCAGCGTTGCCAGGCACACCTGGGTGAACTGGGTCAGGTTGAGGACACCCTTGGGGTGCCGGTAGGTGACGCCACCAGCAACAACCTCAGTGGGATTGTCGCGAACGATAGAGATGACGGAGAAGCCGAGGCGCTCACGGGTGACGGCATCGGCACGTTCCCACACTGCGGCGGCGGCACGGGAGGCGGTCTGCTCCTGCATCCCCATGCCCTTGGCCTGAATGCCTTGTCCCGGGTACACATAAGCGGTATGGGGTGCTGCCGTCACGGCGGTCGCCTGGGAGACGAGTGTTCCGTCGATGGTGCAGGTCACCTCAATAAGGAGGCCACCTCCGTTGACCGCACCGATGCGATCGATGGTGATATCCACCGTGTCATGGAGGGCAACCATGGAGAACATGCGATACGTCCACCCCGTCAGCGGTGCCTTGACGGTTGCTTCAGCGGCGTGCTGTGCCGTGGCGGACAGCCACATGCCGTGCACGAGCGGGGCGGATAGTCCTGCTACCCGGGCCGCGCGGTGGGAGGTGTGAATGGGGTTGAAGTCCCCGGAGGCCCACGCGAAGGGGGTCATCTCCCCCGGCGAGGTCACGGTGTAGCTGCCGAGATGGGAGCGAGGAGTATCGATAAATTCCGCCGAGTACCCACCGGCCACAGCCGGCTCCTTCGGCGCCTGAGTTCCGAATGCGCGGCCGCGGATGGCGAACCGCTCGGTGAACTCAATGACAGGGGTTGTCTTCTTAGCTTCGGCTTCGTCGGAGGAAACGAATAGCTCCAACTTCACGGTGACAATACGCCCGCTACGGGACTCTTCGATCGAATCGGCCCAGGAAATTACGGAGATACGCTGGCCGAGCAGTGAATCGATGGGAACGTGAACGCGAGCCGAATGGTCAAGGTGTACGGCCTGCAGAAGGCCCTCAATGACGGGCATTCCGTCCACGCGACCTGATCCGAGAGCTGCATAAATAGCCGGCCAGCACGGTCCAAGAAGTGCGTCGGTAACGATTTGCTGCTGGTCTTGCCCCAGTGCAGCCCCTGTGGTCGATCCGTGGGTTACGCCGATCTGGCGGGCGCACGTGAAGGCGTGGTGGGCTTCGCCGAAGCGCGAACGCGAAGAGGTCTCGATGGCTGGCAAAACGTCGATGGTGTCGCCTTGGGCGGACACGCCGCCGACGCCTGCGATTCCTGCGAGGAGGTCAAACATTGCGGTAGACAGCCGTTCTGCATCGACGACGGGGCACCCGCCGGTGTGAATGGACTCATCAACGGTGAGCGGGATATCCAGCCTGCGCACCGCATGCGTGTCTACCGCCGTGTGATCCCACGCTGTATCCATGGTGATGCGAAGCGTCCAGGCCTGCCCGCCTTCGTGGATGAGATCCCACCCGGCATCATCCACAACGCGCGTGGGGTTGGTCATCAGTGCCCCCATCCAGCTGATGACGGGGCTGGCGATGATTGCTTCCTCCACCGTTGCGCATAGGCGATTTTCTGGTGTCCCGCTGCTAGTGATGGGCGAAGGAGCGGCGGATGCGAGCGACGATACGGCTGCGGGCGACAGGGCGGACGCGGGCGACGGGGCGGACGCGGGCGACGGGGCGGACGCGGGAATAGCGTCGCCTTTACTGTGGCGACCGCTGGATGTTGTGCTTTCCTCAGAAGTGAGCTCGAGGGGCTGTGCACGCAGACGTCCTGCAGGAAATGCCTTCGAGGGCGTACCGGAGGCGGACGCAGGCGCGTGAGCAGCACGGTCGTCGACGGCCCCGAAGGCCCTTCTGCTCACACATTCTGTAGCAGTAAGGCCGCCATCGGAAAGGACACGGGCTGCAGCATCCTCATAGGAAGCAAGAATGTCTGCTACCGGTTCGTTCATTGTGGTGACAAACCCAACGGAGACCGGGCCCGGAATCACACGCACGCTGTCCGCAGAGTAGCGCTCGTCTTGGGATTGCCACAGGCAGTCCTGACCCCACCAGCGAAGTAGATCCTCGTCGAGCGCCGGGACGTAGCCTGTGGGCTTGGGGTACTTGCGGGAGAGGTGAACAAACCACGCCTCATCCACAGGGGTGATCGTGGTCGTCTCCGCCTGCGGGTAGGCAGCGAGGAGGGCGTCCACCGCAGCGGGAGCGTCCGCAACGGAGTCGAGCTCAGCAAAGAGGGTAGGAATGTCACCGCGCTCCTCTTCTGCAAGACGGGCCTCAAAGCGCTGGAGAAGATCTTGCATACGCTGCTGCCAGGAGGGGTCCACGTAGGGGTAATCGAGTTCCACATAGCGCCGGACGACATCGGCGTAGGTCATGGTAGCGAGGTCGCCGAAGTACGGGCGCGCGGTCTTGTTCATCGCCCCAATCAGTTCGTCTTTCCGCGCGGCGATCTTCTTCGTGTCACCGTGTACAGAGGCGATGATGCGTGCACACTCTGCAGCAGCATTATCCACCTCGTGCATGTCGGCGTGCAGGTGACTCATTCCGGAGGTCATCCCACCGACGACCTCTCCACGTGGCACCCATCCACAGTTTTCGTCGATGGAGGTGCCAGGGGTGTTGACAAGAAGTTTCTTGACCGAGTCGGTTGTCTTTGCTTCCTTCGCTGTCATCGCGGGTGTGCCGATGAACACAGCATCGACGGGCATCGCGGGGAGACCATACTTTTCGGACCACGTACCGCTCAGGTACGTCGCAGCAAGCGCCGGATCGCCGAGTCCACCACCAACGGTAAGCACAACGCCCGGCGTGTTACGAATCTCAAAGTAAGTGTTAATGAGCAGTTCATCGAGGCTTTCCCAGGAATGGTGGCCACCGGCGCGCCCGTCCTCGACCTGAATGATGAGGTTGTCGGTGTAAGCGGCAATGGCCAGGCACTGGCGGATTTGGGCAACGGTTCCAGGCTTCACAGCAACATAGCTAAATCCTGCATCGCGAAGCTCTGCGAACAAGGCCTCCGCCTCATCAATTTCAGGAATTCCTGCCGTGATGACGACACCATCGATCGGTGCCCCGGAACGGCGCGCGGAGGTCACAAGGTGGGAGTTACCAAAATGGAGGTTCCACAGGTAGCGGTCCATGAACATCGCATTAAATTGTGCGGTACGCCCTGGTTTGAGGAGTCCTTTGAGCTTGTCGACGTTCTGGTTCAGCACCTCGGCTGTCACCTGCCCGCCACCGGCGAGCTCCGCCCAGTACCCGGCGTTCGCCGCAGCCGCAACGATTTCTGGATCTACGGTTGTCGGTGTCATGCCCGCAAGCATGATGGGCGATAGTCCCGTCAACCGGCTGAACTTAGTATCTACCTTCGGTGCGTTGTCACCGGGAAGGGTGATGAGGCGTGGGGCGTACTCGGAGTAATCTGCTGGATCCGCCGGCGTGTACCCCGGCGTTGTGAGTTCATCGATCTTGTCTACGCTTCCTGCCGGAACAACGGCTACGCCGCGGCCGCGACAGGCATCACGGGTGACCGTAGCGATGACATCACCAGGGCCAAGACAGACGATGGAGGTTGCGCCCTTGCAGATAGCCGCAAGCACGGTCTCCTGCCAGTTGAGGGGTTTAACAAGCACGTGCGCGGCCAGCTCGTGGGCATTGTACTGTGCAATATTTTCCGGCAAACCGATAACGCTGCACCACCGATCGACCTGGTCGAGAGCCTGCTGCAGGAGGGAATCATGGAAGGGGGCCGCGACCTCAAGATATTCCATGATCGGCGCGATCGTCTCGCCACAGGCCCCGGACTCATCCTGCTTCTTCTTGTGCTCGGCTGCGAGCTTTTCCAAGGCGGTACGAGCTGTCTCAAGCTCCTCCGGGGATCCGGAGAGTATGAACCGACGGAAGCCATTGACAAGTGCGATGGAGATGTTGGCCCCCCGGATGACTCGGCGGATGACGGGTTTGTCCACCCCGCGAACAGAGAGCATGCTGGATGTGGATACACCCGGCCGGTGCTTCGTCGTCGCAGCTCCGATAAGGCGCGCGAGCGCAAAAATATTAGCAGCGTCTTCGGTTTCTCCTGCAACCCACCGTTCGACCAAAGCCGCACCCAGAATTCCCTGAGAGTGACCGATGAAGTCTATCGGCGGATGGGACACGATATCGAAACCAGAATTCAGCAGTACGTGAAACAGTCCGAATTGCGCGGCGGTAATGCCGGGAACGGAGTGGACCGGAGATGGATCGTTGGGGACGTCTTCGAGGCTGTAGCGGCCTGAACCGAGAGCAGCTAGCTCAGGTCCAAGCGGTGCCAGGAGGTCATCGGCACGAGAGGTAAGACGGTGGAGGTGTTCGGCGGCGACAGGATCACCGAGGACCTCCATGAGTGCTTTGTGCCATGGGGTCGACTGCCCATCAAAGCTCAGCGCGTAATTGCGGATTGTAGCGGTCATGTTCTTCTCCTTATGTTGCAAACGACCAGAAGCACCTGCGGCTTCGCTGTGAAAGTCAGCGACATATCCGGTGCTCTGCGCGGTTGCTGGTGTTCTTGTTATGTATTCCCCAGGTTGTTTTCCCGGCTGGGGCAAAAAAAGAATTGCGGGTAGTGACAGATGTTGATAGTTCTGATTGCGCCTGGAGTCCTGTGCGGTGCGGTATCCAAGAGTTGCGGGATGTCGCTGAGAAAACCGTTCGTGTCGAGGACCGTTTATGTCGAGGACCGTTTGTGTCTATGTTTTTCGGTCATCGATAAGCAACGAAAGTCTTTCG
Source organism: Corynebacterium sp. HMSC073D01 (assembly GCF_001815555.1). Classification (NCBI taxonomy): domain Bacteria; kingdom Bacillati; phylum Actinomycetota; class Actinomycetes; order Mycobacteriales; family Corynebacteriaceae; genus Corynebacterium; species Corynebacterium sp. HMSC073D01. Next base: position 30,659 of record NZ_KV821021.1, read on the forward strand.
ACAATCGAGGTTCTCCGTGAATTTCATCACCTGCGGATCCTCAGAAACTCTGGTGACACGATTCCGGGTTGGTACGTGACTGGACTTCTCGGCACGACGCTGCACACATGCTGCCTGCAGTTAGCAGAAGTCACATGTGCCAGAGAGCAGATTGTCCCCATGCCACCACGGTTTTTCCGGGCGCACGACCTCCGTGGTGTCGAGTTCTCAAGACTGCACTGTCTACGGACCGTTTGAGTGCCCTATTGCGGACCGTTGTCGTGCTTGCGATAGGCGGTCGGCTGGTATGGCTTGTTTTTGAAGGTTCGGATCGCCGCACTGATAGTCGAACGCGTTTCCTGGGGTTGGATAATCGCGTCAACAGCGCCAATCTGCACAGCATCGAACGGCCCCATCACTGTGTCGCGGTATTCACAGCGAAGTTGGTCTCGCACTTTTTGACGCTCCACATTGTCCGAGATCGCTTCCAGCTTCTTGCGGTGAATAATGCCCACAGCCGCGTCATCACCCATGACGGCGATCTCCGTTTGTGGCCACGCACAGACAAAATCCGCGCCCAAAGCTTTGGAGCTCATAACGATGAAGGCTCCGCCGAATGCCTTCCTCACTATGACAGTGATGAGTGGCACCGTTGCCATTGCGTAAGCAACGATAAGCTTCGCACCTCTGCGGATAATTCCTTGTTCCTCCTGCTCTGTGCCAGGAAGGTAACCGGGGACATCGACGAGCGTGACGATTGGAAGACCAAAAACATCGCACGTACGGATAAACCTGGCGGCTTTTTCCGAGGCATCGACATCGATGGTTCCTGCATCAACGCTCGGTTGATTTGCCACAAAACCCACAGGGGTACCGTCGATACAGGCGAATCCGGTAACAATATTTTCCGCATAATGCTCACTGAGCTGTGCGAATTCGGAATCATCTACCAGGCAGCGAATGAGATCAACGATGTCGTAGGGAGCGCGGGGATCCGCCGGAACGATTCGGTTCACGGATTCATCTGGGGATTCGACCGCTGGTGTCGCCGGAATGAAAGTTGGGGGTTTATCTTCGCAACGTGTGGGGAGGTAGCTCAATACGACCCGCGCGTAATCAAACGCATCCTCTTCGTCGGTGGCCTCGTAATGTACTACCCCAGACACTGTCGAGTGCAGCGCGCTGCCACCTAGTTCCTCCGCAGTGACGCTTTCGCCAGTGACTGCTTTGACCACGCTTGGTCCGGTAACGAACATGTGCGATTTTCCTGCGACCATAATCACAACGTCTGTCAGCGCCGGGCAATAGACCGCGCCACCAGCGCATGGTCCGATGATGATGGAAATCTGGGGAACAACCCCGCTCGCAGCCACGGTCTTCCGGAAAATCCTTCCGTACTGGTTCAGACCCCGGACACCTTCTTGGATGCGGGCACCACCCGAGTCGACGATGGAGATGATCGGGATACGCAAGGCAATCGCCCTATCCATCAGATCACAGATTTTCTCGCCTTCCATGCTGCCCAGGGTGCCTCCTCGAACGGAGAAGTCCTGTGAATAGCAGGCAACAGGCCGCCCATCGATTTCTCCGATTCCGGTCACCACTGCGGTGAGTTCTTCGGATTCCCGCGTTGCACCGTATGGCTTGCGAGGCGTACCTGTTTCCAGAAACGTCCCGGCATCAAAAAGAGACTCAATCCGCTCGCGAGCAGTGAGCTTTCCGCGCGCGTGCTGCAGCCTCTTCGCTTTTTCTTCAGTGCTGCGAACGAGAATGTCCGTAGCATTGCTATCGATAGTCGCTGTCATGCTCCTCTTTTCGCCTATCTTTTCTGCGAAAACCCGCGCGGTAGATCATCCTTGTTGTATTGTGGAAGAAACTACATACGAACACGCGAAGTTTCGCACCAAGTACACAAAATGGAGCGCACTCCATTTTTGCTAGGTGTGAGTGTAGCACCGCGTGGGTTAATTTCGTACACAAATCTTTTTGGTGCGTCGATTTTTCTGCGAATCCAAGCTGAAAATCCTGCCATCACCTGGCTTTATGAAAATTCCCCGAGAGTTTGTTTTCTCCCCCACCGGCGTGTCTTTCTTCGCGTATTTTTTGGCGAATATTCCCCGAAGCCCACCGATCACCGGCCGCTCACTTCCCACCTATTCCACAGCCCCAAGTCGACATCGCCCCTGTCCTCACTCAAGGAGCACCCACCCACATTCACTCGCATCCGCCACGCCCGGATGACTCAAGCCTCGTGTACGTGGCTCAGCGTGCGCCTAGCTAACCTCTTCCCGCGCCTACCTGCACGCACGTAGGGTCTACTTCCTGCGCACGCGCCAGCCTGCACGTATGAGTACTTTCTCTGCACACGCTCCGCATGAACTCGCGCTTTGACGACGTACCCGACGCATGGTGTACCAACAAAGGGGCAATTTATCTGGGCGAAAAAAGCCTAGAGCTTCATCCCGTCAGCGATGAACTTGATTTGTTCGTGCAACCGCCCACGCATGTTTTTCACCTCGGAGCTATCGATCGTGACGCGGACGAGCTCCATGTACATGATGGCATATATGCTGGCAGCCACCTGCCGGGCGGCATCCCTACCGATATCGCGCCCGCGTACGTAGGCGTAGATGCGGCGCTCAAAATCGCGAATAAGCTTGATGGCGTTTTCCCGCCGGGGCCCCGTTGACGTGCCAAACAGAACTTCCCTCTGGAAGGCGAGCATATTCCCCCGGGATTCCTCAGTCGCCTCAACGATCGGATCGATGAGCGCGTGTGCACGCTCCAATAGGCCAGCGGATGCCGGAAGGGCTTTCTCAGCAGCGAGACCATGCTCCAAAACTTCTGTGTACACCGAGATGAGAAGTTCGGCTTTAGAGCCTGCGTGCCGGAAAAACGTTCCTGTAGTCAGGCCAGCGGCCTCCGCCAGCTGTGATGTTGTTACCGACTCATAATCATGGGAGAGGAAGACATCCCGGGCTGCCCGCAATACGGCCTGCTCCCGTTTCGCCTTGTTTTCCTCTCGTTTTCCCATGATGAATGTATTCTACCTTGATTGTGACGTGTTATATACATTCGGGAATTAGTTAGTTCACATCACAACATTCGGACATGACAGAAGCAGCGGGTTGCCGAACATCCCTTGCGTGCTCCTACCCCCTTACTCCAACTTCGGACGCAAGAGCGCACTAGCAAAACCTCGACATAGCCAAACTTGACATGGATAATAGGCCACAATAAACCCCCTAACCAGTTTGAACCCAGTTAGGGGGCATGCCGTTCGAGTACTGTGTGGCCACTCGTGAGCTTCCTTATGCGGACACAGCATAGTCACCGAGGCCGCACCACGTGCCACGCACCACATACCGCACCGCTCACCCGCTAAATAAGTGCGGCTTAATCACCGCGCAGCACGAAACATGCGCAACACATGCGCACCGCGACCGCGGCCGTCGCTTAGCCTAGGAGCTCAGTCCCTTCGCTTCGCGGCGGGAGGTGATTTCCTTGATCAATGCGGGGACGATATCGTTCACGTCGCCTACCACGCCTACGTCGGCGATCTGGAAGATGGGAGCATCCTCATCTTGGTTGACCACAACAATCCGCTTCGACGTCTGCATACCCGAGGTGTGCTGAATCGCGCCAGACAGACCGAGAGCGATGTAGAGCTCAGGTGAAACGGTGGCACCGGTTTGCCCGACCTGGTATTCGGCCGGGTAAAAGTCATCATCGACAGCGTCACGAGTAGCACCCACCGCGCCACCAAAGAGGTCAGCAAGGGGCTCGACCAGTTCAGCAAATCCCTCGGCTGACCCCACACCGCGACCGCCGGAAACAACCACGTCGGCCTGCGGTAGCGCCGGACGAGCACCCGGTGCATGGGGAGTATAGCTTTCCACCGTCGGATCGAGCGCACCCGCTTCAGGCAGGGCAAGGTCCATGAGGGTGCCAGCTGCCGGCTGATTCTGCGGTTCAACTACGCCGGCACGCAAAGTGTAGATCGGGCTCGTACCGCCAACAGCGAGCGTGGTACCAATTTTGTCACCGAAGATCGATCCGCGTGCGGTGCCATCGGAGTTGATGGCCACCACGTCAGTGAGAACACCTGAGCTGAGCCGGGCGGCGAGACGACCAGCAATCTCGTTACCCTCCTCAGACTTGGAGATAACAATGGGGCCGGGGGTCTGAGAGGCGAGGATACTGAGCGCATCCACAGCGGGAATGATGACACGCTGCCCGGTGTATGGGGCGCGAATAATGGTCGCAGCCCCCTGCGATGCAAGCGCATCCGTGGCATCGGCAGGTAGAGAGCCGACAACAACGGCAGTGACATCGCCGAGCGCGCGAGCTGCTGTGATGAGTTCCCCGTTGATCCGCGAGGAGTCTGTTGCAAGAACGTAAACCATTTTTCTAACTCCCTTTCCTAGATCAGGTTTTCTTTCTCGAGGTAATCGGCAATGGCCGCCGCCCCCTGCCCGTGGTCAAAGATAATCTCACCCTGTTCACGTGGCGGGTGAACTTCGGCACTCTGCACGACGGTAGCGGAGTAGTTGAGCCCCACCTGCGTCGGCTCAACACCAAGATCCGCAAGGGTGAGGGTAGGAATTTCTGCCTTCTTCGCTGCAGCAAGCGATTTGAAGTTAGGGAACCTCGGAGAAGCAGCCTTGTCAGTGATAGACAAGATCGCGGGCAGTGAGGAGGAAAGAACCGTCTCACCGGCGTTGGTCACACGCTTTGCCTTCAGCTTGTCACCTTCAATGGATGACTCCACACAGTATGTCAATGCGGGAATCTGACGGTATTCCGACAGCAAACCGGGGATCGCACCCATTGCGCCGTCAGAAGACCCAGAACCACATACGATGAGTTTGAGGTCATCGATCGTGTTCAGCGCGTTGGTCAACACCCACGTGGTGCCGAGCGCATCTGCACCGGCGATTGCTTCATCGGAAACAAGGATGGCGCGATCGCACCCCATGGCGATTGCCTTACGCAGCGCCTCAGTGGAGCGATCCGGCCCCACTGATACAGCCACAACTTCGGCACCCTCAAGCTGATCCTTTAAACGTAAAGCTTGCTCAACAGCAAACTCGTTAACCTCATCGAGAACCTCATCTACTCCCTCACGCTGGAGAGTGAAGTCAGATTCCAATGACTTTTCGGACCACGTGTCCGGCACGTGCTTGACAAGCACTGCAATCGCGGGCATCTTCACACCTTTCGTCCGTTGTAATCGAATATTTTGAAAGCTTGTTGCCTTAGTGAGTGTAACGCGTCCACACACGACTCCTATTATGCACTCACCTATGAGCCGCGAGCGCATGAACAAATGACATAGTAGACCAACCTGTTGATTTTTAATAGTCAGAGTTGTCTATTATGGCGCACAGGCAACAGCGAGGCCGAAGAGGAGACCGTTACTCACCTATGGCTTTCTATCCAAAAGCCTCTTGTAGTTGGAAGCAAATAGGTGTGTCACATGACAGCTCCCGCATGCGTTAGCTTTCCCATATATCAGGGAGAGCCACATAACCGTCATGGCCGTCCGTACTGCTCATCCGTACCGTTCGACCGTACCGTTCGACCGTACCGCTCGACTGTACTGCTCGACCGCATTGCTCGTCTGTACCGCTTGTCCGCACTGCTTAGCTGCACCACTTTCACGCGAAGACGATCTCCACCCGAAGCACTCGTCACCGTCACAGTCGCTCTCGCCACCGTCACCTTCGCCGTTGAGGTAGGAGAACACCTGTTGCCACCGTTACCCCCACTGACGTGGCGTGCAGATGAATGCATGAGCAGTCTTGCCGATGCGGGTGATGACGATAGCGGCGGGTGTATCACCCTTGAGTTTGAGCTTCTTTCGCAGACTGTCCGGGTTTATATCCACGCCGCGCACGAGGATCTCCGCACTCCCGACGTTGTAGGCACCAAGCGCCTTCTTCAGCTTCTTCAGCGGCACGTCCTCCAGGATGCGGAACCCCGAATAACCGCGTGGAATCGCATCCCCAGTGAGGTGCGCGATTCGCGGGTCGAGCATCCACAGCCCCTCGCGGGCAGCAAAATTACGGACGAGACCTGCGCGAACAATCGCACCGTCGGGGTCGAGGATGAATTCTCCTGGCGCTGCAACCAGATCCTCGCCGTCTGGTGGGGTCTCTGCACTGGTCACTCGGTCTACAACGGTACCGTCGCGGATGATGATCGCTTCTCGACGCTCCCCTCCCGCCAATCCTGGCGTGTACAGGCACGCTTCTTTCACGCCTCCATCGACGCTGGCTACACTCACCAGCCCCTCCCAAGCCGAATAGTCGATCCCCGGCGCGCACTTGATGGCGAGTTCCGCGTCACCGTGGGCAGCAACGAGATCCGGCAGCGGAGGAAGAAGATCCTCTGGGCGCGGGATTCTCCGCCCGCCTGCGCGGCGTGCTGGATCCGCAATGATAACCCGTGCGTTCGTCGTGCGTGCCAAAGCGTCGGCCACGAAGACTGGTTGATGTGTATTGGCGTGTGCGCAAGCGACGCGGGTGATATCGAGGTCACTTCCGACAACGGAAGTGCCATGGAAAGGGCTAGACTCTCCGGTCTCACCGAGGTCAGCACGTGTGGCGATCTCCGTTCCAACGGAACACGTCACATCGTGAACCAGCTCATCGGGGAAGAACTCGCGAATTCGTCGTTGTCGCTGCCATACGACCGCAGGTGGCGTCGCCTGCTCGGCGGCTTCCAGCGGATAGATCCATTCGGGGGGAAGCCCCTTCCGCGCCCCAACCCGGCGCGCCCTGAGCAGTTCGCTGACACATCGACCGAAATCTCCGAAGCATTTGCTGAGGTATGCGGTATCGGCGATGACCGTGGAATAAGTAAGGCCGACGTGATGTTCGGCTTCGTTAATCTCCGCTTGCTGCTGGACAAGGTAGGAGACCTCGGCGCGGGAGAATGCCATCGATACCTTTCTGCTTCTTCATTTCCTTCCTCCGTCACACACCACTGCGCAGCGGAGGTGTCACATTTACTGCACGGGTGAGCGGTGCGTACCGCCACGGCGCAAGCGCCGTGCAAAGTAGCGGCCGTCGATTTTGTCGATGGTAATCGGCTGGTGGAAGCAGGCGGTTAGATTCTCATCCGTCATGACCTCATCGATCGGGCCGTTGGCCACGATCGACCCTTCGTCGAGAAGCAAAGCGTTTGTGAAACCGGCGGGGATTTCCTCTACGTGGTGAGTAACCATTACCACGGCGGGAGCATCCGGATCAGCCGCAAGGTCTGCCAAGAACTGGACGAGATCCTCCCGACCACCGAGATCCAAGCCCGCGCCCGGCTCGTCGAGAAGCAAAAGCTCCGGGTTGATCATCAGAGCGCGAGCGATCATGACACGCTTCTTTTCCCCCTCGCTGAGCGTGCCCCACGTGCGCTCCCGCAGGTGGAGAGCACCGACCTGCTCGAGGATGGCGATGGCCTGGTTATAGTCCATCTCCTCGTATTCCTCACGCCAGCGACCGAGGATGGCATATCCCGCAGAGATGACGAGGTCAGCGACCTTTTCCTTCGGTGGGATGCGCTGCGCGACGGATGTGGAGCTGATGCCGATCTGTGCGCGCAGATCCCGCATGTCCGTCTTGCCGATTTGCTCCCCCATGAGGAATGCCTGCCCGGACGACGGGAATTCGGATGCGCCGGCGAGCTTCATCAGCGTGGTTTTTCCCGCGCCGTTGGGGCCGATGACTACCCAGCGCTCGTCGAGTTCGACCTGCCAGGTAATCGGTCCAAGCAGGGTCTTTCCGTCGCGAGCGAAGGTCACATCAGAAAAATCAATGACTAAGTCCGGGTTGTACTCGTTTGCACCATCAATCACACCTCTATCTTTCCCCAAAACATGTTCGGAATGTGGGTGCACCGCCCGGCCCCTCTTTAGAGCTCCACGAAGTGTAGCTCCCCCAAAGTGACAGCTCCCCCCGATATGAGTGTTCCCCGATGCGAAAACTCCCCCGAAGTGGCAGCTCTCCCGTAGTAATTTCCGTTGCACCTCACACATACTTTCTGCGACCAGCCCACGCACACAACCGGCTCATGCATCTTTCTGTGGCTGATGCCGCCCCGCACATCAACGACTCGCGATACCCCTTGCGTCAACGACCAACGAACCCCCACCCCGTGACGCCACCCTCCCCTTTACCCTCCAGAACGGACTGGTTATGGCCACATCCCCCATGGCGCTCCCCCGGTGTGATCATAAACAGGCAGGCAAACACAGAAAAGTGCCCAATAAACCCATGCGGGCAGACAAATTTAACTAGGCTAATAGGCATGACTGGACGCATTGCCATTGATGACATCCGACCCGTTATTAACTGCGGGTCCTATCCAGCGAAGGGCGCTGTGGGCGAAGTGATCCCCATCTTCGCAAACGTGTGGAGGGAAGGTCACGATGCGGTAGGCGCAACCTGCGTCATCACCGATCCCCGGGGCCGGGAGACCGCCATCTCTATGGTTCCCCGCGAAGAAGAACCTGACAAGTTCAACGCCCTATTCGTTCCAGACGAGATGGGGATGTGGAGTTTCCGCATCGAGGGGTGGGATCACCCGTTCCAGACGTGGCGCCACGCGGTAGAAGCGAAGCTGGATGCCGGCCAGTCTGAGGCCGAGATGGCAAACGACATCGAGATTGGTGCACGCCTATGCAAGGAGGCAGGGCTCACGGAGATCGTCGAACTCCTCCATTCAGATGCACCACTGGCGGACAAGATTCACAGGGCAATGGCCGCCACGCAGGATTCTGCCCCAATCCGCCGCTTCCTCACCCGAACCTCCGAATACCGGATTTTTGTGGAGCGCCGCAAGGCTCTGGTGAGCTCTTGGTACGAGATCTTCCCTCGTTCCACCGGCGGTGTGGACGAAAATGGTCACCCCATCCATGGCACCTTCGCCACAACTGCAGACGAGCTCCCGCGTATTAAAGAGATGGGCTTCGACACCGTCTACCTTCCCCCGATCCATCCCATCGGCAAGATAAATCGGAAGGGCAAGGACAACACCCTCGATGCGGAGCCCGATGACGTGGGCTCCCCGTGGGCAATTGGTTCCGACGAGGGTGGCCACGAGGCCGTTCACCCCGCACTCGGCACGGTTGAAGATTTCGAAGCGCTGGTCAAACGCGCCGAGGAGCTCGATATGGAGATAGCGATCGACCTCGCCCTCCAGTGCGCGCCCGACCACCCATGGGCGAAGGAACACCCAGAGTTCTTCACGATCCTCCCGGACAACACCATCGCTTTTGCGGAGAACCCGCCCAAGAAGTACCAGGACATTTACCCCCTCAACTTTGATAACGCCCGCAAGACGATCTACTCAAAGATCCTCGACATTGTCCTGCTGTGGATCCGCCGTGGTGTGAAGACCTTCCGTGTCGACAATCCACACACGAAGCCTGCCAACTTCTGGCACTGGCTCATCTCCGAGGTGCACTCGGAGCACCCTGAGGTCATCTTCCTCGCCGAAGCGTTCACCCGCCCGCCGCGTCTGTATGGCCTATCCAAGGTGGGTTTCAGCCAGAGCTACAACTACTTCACCTGGAAGACCACGAAGAAGGAGCTCACCCAGTTCGCCACGGAGATCTCCCAGATGGCGGACATCTCCCGCGCCAACCTGTTTACCAATACCCCGGATATTCTGCACGCGAGCTTGCAGTACGGCGGTCGCGCAATGTTCGCTATCCGCGCCACCCTCGCTGCCACAATGAGCCCCGTGTGGGGCATCTACTCCGGCTTCGAGCTTTTCGAGCACGAGGCCGTGGCACCCGGATCCGAGGAGTACAAGCACTCGGAGAAGTACGAACTCCGGCCACGCGATTACTCGCAGGACAACCTGTCTGGCTACATCGGATTGCTCAACCTCATCCGACGGAAGAACCCGGCTCTCCAGCAGCTGCGATACATCCATTTCCATGAGCTCACCAACGATCAAATGCTGGCTTACTCCAAGGTCGATCCAGAGACCGGCAACACCCTGCTCGTCGTGGTGAACCTCGATTCCCACTATGCGCAGTCCGGCATGCTCACGCTGGACATGGATGCATTGGGGCGCACCGAATCCGATACTTTTACGGTTCATGATCTCGTTTCCGGCGAGGAATACGACTTCTCCAAGGTGAACTACATCCGGCTGGAGCCGTATAAGAACGTAGCCCACATTTTTGAACTTCCACCTGTCGCCCCCGAGCGCCGCGCACACCTTGCGTGGAGATAGATTGAGAGGAATTTTTCACTATGCAATCACTTGCAATCCCCCAAGCCGACCTCGATCTTCTGCGCCGGTGCCAGCACTATTGCCCCCACGATCATTACGGTTTTCACACCACCGACGATGGAGCCGTCGTTCGTACACGACAAGTAGGTGCTGAAGGCGTCTTCTTGCTTATCGACGGCGACAGCGTACCGATGGAATCGCTCGGCGATGACATCTGGGCCATTCACCTCGACGATGGCACACCGCGCGACTACCGCTTCAGCGTGAAGTACCCACTTGTCGATGCTGTAGAGAAAGCCGACCCATACTTCTTCCTGCCCACCCTCGGCGATCAGGATATTTACCTCATCAGTGAAGGTCGCCACGAGCGACTCTGGGAGGTCCTCGGTTCGCACGTTCACACCTACAGGACCGAGCTCGGTGAGGTCACAGGTACTTCATTCGCAGTATGGGCCCCGGCTGCCAAGGGTGTCGCCGTCATCGGCGATTTCTGCAGCTGGAACCCCTCGCAGTATCCAATGCGTGCGATCGGCAGCTCAGGGGTGTGGGAGATCTTTATCCCCGGTATCGCTGAAGGCACGGTGTACAAGTACGCCATCCACACAGAAACCGGTGAGCGCCTGGACAAGGCAGATCCCATGGCTCGCCTCGCAGAGGTACCTCCGGCAACCGGCTCCGTGGTCACGTCCTCCTCGTACGAGTGGAAAGATGACGAGTGGATCTCCTCCCGCGCGGACGAGTTTCCTACTACCGATCGGATGAGCATCTATGAGGTGCACTTGGGCAGCTGGAAGCAAGGCCTGAGCTACCAGCAGCTCGCCGATGAACTCGTCGATTACGTCGATGGCATGGGCTACACCCACGTCGAGTTCCTGCCTGTGTCCGAGCACCCCTTCGGTGGTTCGTGGGGCTACCAGGTCACCGGCTACTATGCTCCTACCTCCCGGTTTGGTTCTCCCGACGATTTCCGGGCGCTTATCGACGCTTTCCACGCCCGTGGTATCGGTGTCATCATGGACTGGGTGCCTGCCCACTTCCCCAAGGACGAGTGGGCACTCGCCCGCTTCGATGGCTCCCCGCTGTACGAGCACCCCGACTGGCGTCGGGGTGAGCAGAAGGATTGGGGCACTTACGTCTTTAACTTCGGCCGCAACGAGGTGCGCAACTTCCTCGTCGCCAATGCACTGTACTGGGTAGACGAGTTCCATATTGATGGTCTCCGCGTGGATGCCGTCGCCAGTATGCTGTACCTGGACTACTCCCGCGAGGACGGCGAGTGGACACCGAACCAGTACGGTGGCCGCGAGAACCTGGAAGCCGTCCAGTTCCTGCAGGAGATGAACGCCACGGTGCACAAGAACCACCCCGGCATCGTGACCATAGCAGAGGAATCAACAAGTTGGCCCGGCGTTACCGATTTCACCTCCAACGGTGGCCTTGGTTTCACTTTCAAGTGGAACATGGGCTGGATGCATGACACCCTGGAGTACTTCGGGCACGACCCCATCCATCGCTCCTACCACCACAATGAGGTCACCTTCGCTATGGTGTACCACTACAGTGAGCGCTTCGTGCTGCCGATTTCCCATGACGAGGTCGTCCATGGCAAGGGAACCCTGTGGCAGCGAATGCCCGGCGATGCGTGGAACAAGGCAGCTGGACTGCGCACGCTCCTCGCTTTCATGTGGGGACATCCTGGCAAGCAGCTGCTCTTCCAGGGGCAGGACTTCGGCCAGGTTGGCGAATGGAACGAATCCGATTCCCTGTACTGGGCAGACATGGATGGCTGGGAAGGCGAGTACCACCGTGGGATCCAAAAACTCACCCACGATCTCAACTCTGTCTACACTGACAATGCTGCGCTGTATTCCTTGGACTTCAAGCCCGAGGGATTCCGTTGGATCAAGGCCGATGATGCAGACAACAACATCCTTGCCTTCGTCCGCACCGGTGACGATGGCTCGAAGGTGCTGTGTGTGTACAACTTCGGCGGCTACTCTCAGCCCAATTACACCGTCGGTGTCCCTGAACCCGGCGTGTGGAAGCGCATCCTCAATACCGACGAGGACGTGTACGAGGGGGCCGGCAACTTCCTCGAGTTCGAGGCGCAGTCCGACGAGCGCCCGTGGGATGGTTGCGATCACTCCGTGTGCATCCATATCCCGGCGATGAGCGCCCAGTTCTACGCTTTAGAGCAGCACTAAGATATCTCCGTCACGCGCCTGACTCGCGCGGGCGCGGGGAGATTGGACAACTGCACGCACAAGGTCCGGCTCCGGCCGGACTTTTTTGGTCTTTCACACCACAGCACGAGAAGTGCGCTTCCTTCCAATGTAGTTACGGTCCCGGTTAGCGGGGCTTTCTGGAGCCCCAACGTCCCACACTGACACGTGTCGGCCTGAACTGCCCCAACACACGACAACCGCATAGACGCGGTTCTCTCTGCCATGAACGAAGGGCTACCAGGCACCAGCAGGGCTCACCGCGCTCGTTTCTCCTACAGTTACCTCTCAATTGGAACGTCAGAAAGATTGTGAGAATTAACCGCACATGAGGGTGCAGTGGCACAGAATCCTCCCATGCAACTGGCAAAAAAGCTTTATACTCGGCAGTATGAAATCTAAGAAATTTTCAGCTAAACAGCGCATGCTTGGCCTACTCACGGCCACGTCCCTGGCGCTCACCGGTGCTGTGGTGGCTCCAGCAACGGTTCTACCTCACGCCACCGCACAAAATACAGCGAACGAAAACACCCCCGTGTGGGATGGTGTGAGCTACGCCACGACCACGCTGAAGTTGGAGGGGAAAGACACCCCCGTAGCCACCGTTCAGGCGGGCAAAGATAACGTGCTCAAGCCCACGATCACAAAGCCGCTCCCGGAAGGCTACTACATTACTTTCAATATCGGCGAGGGCGTGGATAAGAATTATCACTGGACCTCGACAACCGAAAACAACGTGGTAACGGTGACGGTTCCCAAGGGAACCGACCAAGGCATGGTGCGGCACTTTGAATTCACCGTCCGAAAGAAAGACCACAGCGTTGTGGGTAAGATTCCGGTGACCGTATACGTGGCCCAGCCGGATAACCCAATGAGTGGCCGCTTTGAACCCGCCAAGGTGGAAAAGGACGTTCAACCCGGTAAGTCGGTCACATTCAGTGTGGCGAATAAGGACTTCCCCGAGGGCACCACTTTCACTGCTGCGCAGGGCAATCTTGAGGGATGGACCTCTCAATTGTCCAAGGATGGCAACTGGACAGTCACTGCCCCCGCCGATTCCGTCGTGGGCACCAAGAAGCCCCTTGCTTTTGTTGTGAAATACCCCGACGGCACGTCGGACACCGCTCTTGCCACTATGACGGTCGCACAGCCCGATAATCCCATCGCGGACAGGGAGAACCCGAAGTACGGTGACGTATCGGTGCTCCCCGGTGGCAGCGTAAAAATTGCGCTGTCCACGCCTCTCACCAATGTACGCGAGGTTCGCGCCCCGCAGGTGAATAAAGGCTGGAAGGTATCCCCAGAAACGAGCAAGGACGGCACATTCACCATTACTGTGCCGGAAACAGTAAAGCCAAATGTGTACTACGAGTGGCATCCAGTCGTTGTTTACACCGACGGCTCTCACGAAGCCGCCACCGTGAAGGTCTCCATTAAGCAGGGCGAAACGGGAAATCTCGCTGCTGAGTACGATCCGTCCTACGGCGAGCTCATCCAGAACGTCAAGATCGGCACATCGTCACCTATCAAGCTGACGTCGAAGGTGCCGCAGGGGACAAAGTTCTCCATCAGTGGAGCCGACAAAGCGAGCAAGTTCAACTACCGCATCAACGAGAACACCGGTGAGATCACTGTCAATCCTGATAAGACCTTGGCCGCCGGCGCGTGGACCCAGCGCACTGTCACTGTCCGCTACAGCGATCACTCAGTGGACCAGATTTCGGTCAAGCTCGTTGCCCAGACTGATCTGACGAAGCCTGTTCCGCCGTACGATAAGGACAAGCCGGAGCAGACGTATGCCAACAATTACGCGCCTGCGTACCCGTCTGAGGTGCAGGTGACTGCCGGCGAAAATAAGCAGGTAAAGCTAGAGGGCGATACGGACCTCCCCGAGGGAACTTCTTTCCACGCCCCGAAGTCTTCTGATCCGACGAAGCTGGATTTCGCCGTTGAGGAGAAAACGGGCCTCATCAAGATCTACCCCTCGGCATCCCTCGGTGATAGCAGTAGCGTGACGATCCCCGTGACCGTTCACTACCCCGATAACTCGACGGACGAAATCAACGTCAAGGTCGTGGTTAAGAAGAAGCAAACAACCACCTCCAAGCCGACCGAGCCCACCTCCAAG
>NZ_KV821022.1:0-3126 GCF_001815555.1 Corynebacterium sp. HMSC073D01
CTTCCCCCTCCTTGAAATCCATCGTCCCCTCCTTAGGCAAAGCACCCTCAGCAACACAAATAATGCCAATCAAGTGTCTTCCCTCTGCTACCGCCCAACATACGAACTCCTAGCTCTAGTGTTCGTGGTTTATGCAATTAGGTTTTATATGCAATCAGTGGACTCTGTGGCTTCCGCATTCGTCTCTGGTGTAGTCACAGTAGACATCGGTTCGGCAGTGCCGGTCCAGTCCACGTGTCGATACAACCTTATTGAACTTACCGCAGCAATAAGGATGAATCCCCCACCTATGACACAGGCAATCCGGTAACCGTAATCCGCCATGAACGTAGGGCTAACGGAGTTTCCCCACCATGCAAATACCGCCCATATAAGATAACCCCCAGTGGAGACGATTGTGAAGTAGGCAGACTTCGCCGCGCTAACCGCACCGAGGTGTTCCTTAGTGGTGTTGGATACCCAGGCAACCTCAAAGATTCCTCCAGAAAAACCCGCTGCAAATCCATTGACTCCACCTGCAAGGAGAAACAATAACACGTTGGGTGCTAGACCACGACTAAGAAAACTCAACGCAAACACAACGTAAAACGCGACAGGCCACCACCACTGTTTCCACCTGCTGGCAATTACGGATTTCAACGATGTTCCCAAAACCGTGCCGATGAACATGAACACCGAGATAAGGCCAAAAGACGTGGCAGGTTGGTGGAAAGTCTCAGTGACAAAAAACACGTCGTAGGCTTCCCGAGACCGGTTTCCCAAAGCCTCCGCCGCCATGATGAACAGGATAATGCCAGCGAAATTGAGGTGCTTGAATGCCTTGAACCCACGAAAATCTTTTTCCTTCTTATCCAATTTCCGGGAAAATTCACGTATATAAGCACGCAAGCTAATATCCGGTTTCTCGTTGAAAGTATCCCTAGGAACCCATTTCCTCCGAGTCCAGCTCAACAGTGCTGCAGATGCAAGGCTTAATAGGGTACACACCCCGATGGCCAGATATTTGTTGTGTTCAAACAGCCATGTTCCAACGATCGGTGCTGTCAGCGGAACAACCAAGTTTGCTCTGAAGTTCCAAGTAAAGAACTCCGATTGCCTTTCCTCTGGCACTCGACTGCTAATGATCACCATGACAGCAGAATCGAATAGGATATCACGGTTAGTGAACATAAGCTGCAATATCGCCATAATTGCCAACACAAGCAGTGGATATCGCGGAGAAGCGAAAGTTAATATTGCAGCAAACAGCACCATGGAAGCGATGTTCAAATATTGAGACAACTCCGCCACCTTATGCGGCGCGAACTTGTCTGCAACCTGTCCGGAACGTGCAAAGACCGCAAGCACAACCAGACCCACTAGCGCTAGATACAAAGAAATCGTTGCGGGCGGATCTAAACGAGTCTTTGGGAGGAAATCAAGGGTTAGCCACAAAACGATGAGAAGCAGTACCATTACACCGTTGAAAGATTCAATGACGTTATTTGCAATCACAAGCCATGCATCAAGAAAAGTAGATCTTTTGATTTTCACGAACACACTTCCAGACCGAGTCTCTTTCCCAACACGGAAAGGCGTTCCGGTGTGTTAAAAGTAAATAGTGGACATGGTACGGCTGTGCCTTTTTCCCACTGGCGCGGACACGATCCACCGCAAATAGGCAAGAATGAGCATTGAGAACAGATTACATCTCCATTCTCCATGCGATTAGGCCAATCTTGATACCCTCCGATGCTTTCAAAAAGAGATGAACGTTCCTCTATTTTCCCGATACACGCATCCTCATATCCAGGAGTCAGTGGATGCTCTGTACATTTGAATGCCTGCCCCGTCGGATCGAATACTACCGACATCTTTTGGGCACCAACGCACAAACTCCGCTTCACATCGGTTGGTATCACGCAGGAAGAAAAACCCAATTTAAAGGCAAGATTCTGAAGTTCAAGTTCCCTCTCCGCTAACTTATGTCGCTCAACCATAATTCGGTCGCTTTCGTCACTCCAACTAAAAACCGGGGCAAAATTCAAACTTAAATTTTCCCATTGGGCGAATCCTCGTTCACTCAGATCAATCAGAAGCTCGTCGATTGAATCAGCGTTACCAGCATGAAGATTGATTCTTACGGAAACCTCCAGGTCAGCAAGCCCCTCTGCAGAGAGAACCTCACTTAAATTTCTAACGATATCCGTAAATCCCCCGTACCGCCCTTTACGCTTAGGGCGACTACTGTTATGTATTCTTTCCGGTCCGTCTAGAGTAACTTCGATATATTTTAATTTCGAAATAGAGACGAGTTCCTCGGTATGCTTCGAAGTTAGCAGAACCCCATTCGTAGCCATCCTGGATGACCAGGTGAGGTTGAAATGAAGACATACAGCATCCAAAATGCCAGACAAGGATTTAATCTTCGACAACGCAAGCATAGGTTCCCCGCCAAACCAGCAAATCTCAATGTGGCTCACTCTAGGGTGCGCGGAGATTGATTCTTGTAGAAACACGTTAAATTCAGAAACAAAATCTTCCGAAATTGTACCTCGCTCGTGGACCTGACCACAGTATCCACATGCTAAATTGCATTGACTAGTTAGTAAAACAACGATTCTAAGGACCGCTTCATCTATTTGAGCAGCTTTTACAGTCGCAACCCATTTTTTTAATTCAAGGTCATCCCACCTGTCACTCAGTATCGTGTCTATTTCTTCGTCAGAAAGGCGACCCATATTCGCCAGCCCATTTAAAATCTCGCAATTCGCTAGGAATATTTTCCCCGTGCGACAGTCCAACAAGACTTTCGTTTTCTTGCCATCGACTTCAAAGTCCAGATCAGAGCATTTGACAAACTTGGAAAGCTTCATAACCTTCTCACATCTAAAAATTGGAGGTGCCAGTTACGTTCCTGACACCTCAAAGCCAGCTAGTCTTTAGCAGCCTGTATTGCACCCAATGTTAAAGGCGGTCGGCTTCCGATCCCGCCCATTAACACCAGACTTTGAAATCTTGGAAGTGATATCCTTCATGGCGATTCTTCCTTTCTAAAACTTATTTTTCCCCTCCCTAAGTGGGTAATCTTCTATTTCCCCAGTAAGTTTTCCTTCCCATTACGGTTTAGGCAGTTCCCTGCTGGGG
>NZ_KV821023.1:0-36545 GCF_001815555.1 Corynebacterium sp. HMSC073D01
AATGACTCCTCCCAAAACGCCAGGTCGCCGATTGCGCCTAGGCATAAAACGGTACCTTTTGTCACCACGATAACTCACAAAGCAAATGCCCCGAGCCAAAGAGCCCGGGGCGCGAAGAGATAATGCCTAGACGGTGAACGTGCTCACATTCGAGTCATCGGTGACATCGTGGCTGACGTACACGGTGAACTCGCCGGAGGGAACCACGAAGTCGTTGGCGGCAACATCCCACACCGACAGCGGGTGGCTGGATGCTTCCGCGTCGATGGAAATTTCCACCTTCTCGCTCTGGCCAGCAGAAACGAAAACCTTTGCAAAGCCAACGAGGCGCTTCGCCGGCTGGCCCTCCGACGGAATGCCGAGGTAAACCTGGACAACATCCTTGCCGTCCACGGAGCCCGTGTTCGTCACGGTGGCGGAAACTGAAACGCCCGAGGCAGAGCCCGAGACCGAGACGTCGGAAAGCGAGAACGTGGTGTAGCTCAAGCCGTAACCGAATGGGAAGGTCGGCGTGATGTCCGGGGAGCGGTAGCCCATTTCGAGGCGCTCCGAGTAGGTCATCGTGTTGTAGCCTTCGCCGAGGTTGATGCCGGGGTAGCGCTCCTCGTGGCCGTGGCCGATCCAGTCCTCTTCCGTCTTCGGGTAGGTGGTGGGGACGCGGCCGGAGGGGTTGACCTTGCCAAACAGCAGGTCGCCGACGACGTGGCCGTCTTCCACACCCTGGTTCCACACCTCGAGGATGGTGGACGCATCGTCGGTCCACGGCATGACCATCGGGGCGGAGGACTTTAGAACAACAACCGTTTTCGAGTTCGCCGGCAGCAGTTTGGCGATCATCTCGTTCTGCTTGTGCGGCATCGTCATCGACGGCATGTCGGCGCCCTCGGTGGCGATGAGGCCAGCCATGACAATAACCACGTCAGCCGAGGAAGCAGCCGAGACGGCCTCATCCACGTTAGACAGGTCGCGTTCCACAATGAAGCTCGACACCGATGCGCTTCCGCCCAGCTCAGCCACAACATCCTTGAGGCCGGGCTCCGGGTCGACGGTGTACAGCGGGTCGACCTTGGAGGAGCCGCCGCCACCCTGGCAGGCGAACTCGGCGAACTTGGACTGGCCGACAATGAGGATCGTGCCCGCATCCGGCGACAGCGGCAGCACGCCCGCAGAGTTTTTCAAAAGCACAGCCATGTCCGCGCCGATCTTGCGCACGATCGCGCCATGGCCCTCCGCATCGATCTCAACCGGGTTGTACGGCTTGTCGAACTGGTTGAACCTAAACATCTGCGTGTAGCGGCGCACGAGCGCGCGGTCGATGAGCTCAATCTCCGTGGAGGTGTCCTCGAGCGCGGCCGTGATATTGTCCTCGTTGAACCACTTGGCGTCCGGCATCTCGTGGTCGAGGCCTGCGTTGAGCGAGGCAGCGCAGCTGCGCGTGGACCAGAAGTCACTCTGCACGTAGCCCTCGAAGTCCCAGTCACCGCGCAGGACGTCGTTCAGGAGGTAGCGGTTCTCGGTGGCGTAGTCGCCGCGGACGCGGTTGTACGCACTCATGATCGCGGCGACCTCGCCGTCCTTGACCACCATCTCGAACGGCAGCAGGTACAGCTCGCGCAGCGTCTGCTCGTCCACCTCAATGTTGGTGCGGAAGCGCTCGTATTCCTGGTCGTTCACCACGAAGTGCTTGGCCATGGCGATAATGTCGTGGTCCTGGATGGCCTTGGTCACCTCGACGCCCATGACGCCGGTGAGGTAGGGGTCCTCGGAGAAGTACTCGAAGTTGCGGCCGGCGGTGACGGTGCGGTGCAGGCACAGCCCCGGCCCCTCCAGCACGTGCTGGCCCAGGTCAGAGGTCTCCTGGCCGATAATGTCGCCGTATTGGTGGGCGAGCTCCGGGTCGAAGGAGGCTGCCACGCCGATGGTCATCGGCAGCGCGGTGGCGGGCGGGGAGGGCGTGCCGTCGCCCATACCCACGCCCACCGGGCCGTTGGTGATCCGGAAGCGGGGGATCCCCAGCTCCTCGATCTCCGGCACGTGCCTCTCGATCTGAATCTGGGCCGCGAGTTGCTCCATCGCGTCCTCGTCCTCGGGGTCGATTTCGTTGCTATAGCCGTAAATGTTGATCGTCTCCATGCCCCCGTGGAGCTGGGCGATCTTCTGCTCAAGTGTCATGCGCGACACAAGTTCCTCGGCGCGCTCGCGGGGTGTCTTCGTCATGTTTCCCACTCTAAATATTTTGCTTGTCGACGGCTTCTTGTTGCCGTTAGTTGCCTCCGTCACTCTCTGCTCGCCACATCTGCTATCCTCGGGTTTTCATCACATGTCGCGCACGCCAATATAGTGTGGCGGTAGAGGAGGTGATGGAATGCGACGCAGCGCTCTTGTCGCGGCGACCATTGTCATCGCCGCCCTTATCGTGGCAACTTTTGTCGCCACCCAGCCCGATCGCGAGCCACAGGACACCGCGCTACCACCATCAATTCCATCCAGCGTCGCTTCCTCGCCAACCCCCGAGCCACCTCGGCCACCCGCGGCTGAGCAGCAGCGCAGCGACGCTCATCCCGATACGGGTGCCTCCACCGATGGGCCCACCGAAGAGTACAGCTACGGGCGCGGCTACGTCGTGGAAGATCCCGACCCGACGGATGTTCCGGAGACCTTCGATGACCTTACCGCTGCCGACATCGCGCGGATCGCAACGGATAATGGTTTGCTCCTGCACCGCTACGAGGTGGGTTTTCTGGAGCAGAATCAGGCGATGATCCGCACCTACCCGGTGTATGAAACGGCAGGCTATGCCGACAATAACTGGTACACGTGGGATAACCCCACAGCCGGCATGACGATCCTTCTCCGCGACCCGCAAACCGGGGACAATACCGCCTGCACCCTGACCGGTTTTGCGCGCAACCCCGAAAGCGGCGACACGTACGGCATTACCGCTGGGCATTGCGCCGAAGAGAATCATACTGAGGTGTACTGGCAGCCCGCTGGTTCCCCGCAGCTGGTTAGGCTCGGCAGCATTACTGTCCGGCAGACGGCGGGGAAGCCGACCGCCGATTCGCCCTTCGGCTTCGACACCGATGTTGCGCTTTTCCTCATCAGCGCGGAGCCGTCCGCCGCAGTGAACCCGCTTATCGCCAACGTCTACCAGGCAACCTCTGTGCTTGCTCCCGAGGACCTCGTCCCTGGCCAGCAGGTATGCAAGATGGGTTACCGCACGGAAATAACGTGCGGCTCCGTCATCGCGGCCAATGATTCCTTTGTCCGCGTCAACCTCTACACCATGCCAGGCGATAGTGGTGGAGTGCTCTACGCCCCGCGTGACGACGGCACCGTCGCCATCATCGGTGCGCTATCCGGTTCGCCCACCTTCACCACTGGTGAGGCGCATGATTTCCTGGCGGATTTCTCCTTGCTGCAGCCGGTTCTCGCCGGGATGGAACTGCAATATGTGAATTAGTTTCGTTGGTCCGCGCAGAGGAGTGGTCTTGCCTACAATAAGGGGAGAAAGAAAGGGGTTCTCACCGGTGGCAGACAAAGGGCGTAAGAAGATCAGCACCGACGCGGTAAAGGCTTGGCTTGGCGACGGTTTCACCACGGCCCTGCAAAAACAGCAGCCCTTGGCATTAAAAACGGTTGAGCGTCTCCGCCGAGTTCACAAGAACGAGTCTCCTGAGCAGCTCCTAACGCGCCTTAATCGCTATTACGTCACCTCCGTAACCGCATCCGGCACCGGCGCGGGAGCGGCAGCTGTTGTCCCTAATGGGGCGGTGCAGCTTCCCGTCGCGATGGCCGATTTTGCCACTTTCCTGGAGCTTTCCATCCTGTATGTGCTTTCGACGGCGGAGATTTACGGTGTTGATGTCGAGGATCATGAACGTCGTCGGTTTCTCGTCCTTACTGCGTTGTTGGGAAATTCGGGCACATCGACGGTCACGCAGGCCCTTGGAAAAAAGACCGTTCCGTACTGGTCAAAGACCATAGTCAATTCGATTCCGATGGATGCAATTAAGGCTGCTAACAAGGTCTTGGGCCCCCGTTTCATCACAAAATATGGCACCAAACAGGGGCTTCTCGTCCTCGGTAAGCAGTTGCCTCTCGCGCTGGGGGCTGCAGTTGGAGCCGGCGGGAATGCCACCTTCGGCTACTTCGTAATTCGGTCAACGAAGAGACTGCTTGGTGATCCGCCTGTGACCTGGGGAGAAAAATAGATTTTGCTCGTTTCCGTTGTAAGCGACGTGAACGTATCAGGAGAAAGTTGTTTCTTTACTTGCCCCGGCAAAGGCGAGTTTTCCAACAACTCATGCGAGAATTGTTTGTAGTGGTATCGCCGTAATTTGTTGGATATGTCCAGTTCACATCGAAATTCTGTGAAAAGCGCCACCCCTTCACATCTAGAGTTTTCTAAAAACTCCTGCCAAAGTTGTTTGAAACAACTCTCCGCCAGGCGTTCGATTTGACCAGGTCAGGCTGTGTCCTGCAGAAACGAATGTGGCTACCGCACCTCGAGTTTTTAATAAACTCGCGCCGGAGTTGTTTGAAACAACTCCGCAGGGAGTTTTCTAATTACCCCTGCAGCCTCTTCGTCAGCCGCTCCACCACGAGCGCGACGCCGTCCTCCTCGTTGGCGGCGGTGGCCAGCGTTGCCTTTTCCACGGCCTCGGGGACGGCATTGCCCATGGCAACGGAGGTCCCTACGAGCTCGAAAAGCTCAATGTCGTTGGGCATATCGCCGAAGGCGAGGACGTTCTTGCGGTTGATGCCCTTCTCCTCGAGGATGCGGGCGACGCCGGTTGCCTTGCTCACGCCAGGCACGGAAATCTCGGCGAAGCCGCCCTCGGCCGACCACGTCACGGTGGCGCGGTCGCCCACGCGCCCGGCGATGTCGGCGCACAGCTCCGCGGAGGTGAACTGGTCGTCGGAGACGAGGCACTTCACCTTCCCAGACCAGGCGATCGCCGCGTCGTCGCTCACGGCGCGCACGCAGGAATCGATGAATTGGATGTCGGCGTCGTCGAATTCCGCCTGGTAGAGTACGGTATCGGTGGCGGAATCCCACACCATTGCGCCGTTGGCCAGCACGCACAGGGGCTTAAACGGCAGCTGGTTCACGACCTCGTCGATCTTGTCGCGCGGGCGCCCGGTCGCCAGAATAACCGGCACGGGCGCAGCGTCCAGCGCCGCCGCGGTCCGCTCAGAAACGGTGTGATCGCTCCGCAGGATGGTGCCGTCGACGTCGCAGGAAATGAGCTCAATCGTCTTGGGCAGCACAAAAGGAAGCTTGGAGTAGACCTGCTTGGCCTGCAAGGCGAGCGCAACCAGGGAGTCGTCGGAAAGCTTCATGGAACCGTTTTCCCAGGCCTCGCGGATCTCCGCGCGGGCGGCGGCGATCTTGTCCTGTCCCTCGCTCAGGCCCTCGGACACGTCTCCGAGGAGTTTGTCCAGGTGAGCCTTCGCTTTCCGGAGGTTCTCCTCCGATGCTGCTTCGCCGTACAGCTCTTTGGTCTTTGTGCTTATCGACGCACTAAGGTCCTTCAAATCATCCCGTAGCGTGCGCACGCGAGACCTTTCCTCCTCGACCCTCTGGTAATCGGCCTCCGCTACCTCCAGCGTCGGTGCGGTTCCACCGAACCGGGCGGGCACCCAGTACTCGTGGGGCAGTGGCCCCTCCTTCTCCTCGTACTCGGCGATGACCTGGTTCAAGCCTTCCTGCATCTGGGTGCGCAGCTTCTCCTTGTCGGCCTGCACCTCCTCCGGTGTCGTCGCCGTCGACTGCCAGCCCGGCAGCACCCGGATGTGGATCGGCGTGTGACTGCGGCCGAGGTTGGCCTTGTGCCCCTTCGTCAGCACCCGCTGCGAGCCGAACATGATGACGGGGATGATCGGCGTGCCGGACTCCACCGACATCCGCACCGCCCCCGACCGAATCGATTTAATCTCAAAACTTTGCGATACCGTCGATTCCGGGAAGATCCCCACGAGCTCCCCGCGCTTCAGCGCATCGACGGCCGCCTCCAGCGAGGTGTGCCCATCGATCCTGTCCACGGGGATGTGCTTCATCGCGTGCAGAATTCCGCCCACGAACGGATTTTTAAAAGCCTCCGCCTTCGCCATGTACCGCACGTACCGCTTGTGCAGGCGAAACGGAATGCCTGCGTACATAAAGTCCAGGTAGCCGGTGTGGTTCACGGCGATGACCGCGCCGCCATCCTTGGGCACGTTCTCCCAGCCGCTGACCGTGAACTTCAGACCCTGGGCCTTGAACAGTGCGCGCGCGAGACCGATGACGGTGTGGTAAAAAGGCTCTCCCATAAATAAGCATCGTATCCTACGGGCGCCACATCCACCCCGTCGTCTCCCGCATAGTGGGCATACGGATCAGTTCCGCACTACGGAAAATGCTGAGCGGGGGTAACCGTTGCGGTTCGTCGGTAATGGAAGAGGTGGTGTTCCGTTTCGGAGTTAGCTTTTCGACGCCCGCCTGATCTGCTCGTTCCCTGATGGGCATCGTGGGGCGGGTGCGACCTTGACCACATTCAAGATGGAACACGACCGCCCCGCGGGCCGCAGGTGCTCGGCCTGAGCGGGAAAAAACTGGGCGCCGTCCTCAGCGGTTGGTTCTTCGTCGTCTTCGACGGCTATGACCTTATCGTCTATGGAACGGTGCAAACCGCCCTTGCGCACGAGTGGGGGCTGACGCAATCCGCGCTCGGCTCAATCGGGTCGATGGGCTTCATCGGCATGGTGGTGGGGGCCGTCCTCATCGGCCGCATATCCGATCGGGTGGGGCGCAAAGCTGCTGTTATCGGCTCCGTCACGACGCTGTCTGTGTTCACGATGCTGTGCGCATTCGCCCCCAGCCCCTGGGCGTTTGCCACTATGCGCCTGCTGGCCGCCATCGGTTTGGGGGGACTCCTCCCCAGCGTGAACGCAATGATTGCCGACCTCGTGCCGGCACGCTACGTATCTGCCTGGGCAACACTCATGATGTCCGGAGTACCACTGGGTGGTTCGACCGCCGCCATCATCGCCCGCTGGGTCGTGCCCTTCGACCCGGATTGGGGATGGCGCTGCACGTTCCTCATCGCCCTGGCGGGGATCATCATCGGCTTGCCAGTTGCCATTGCCGTCATCCCCGCCGACAGTAAGAAATCGAGGGAAACCCAGCGCGAGGCTCGATTCTTCGACCTCCTCAACCCCACCTATCGCGCCGTCACGATCTGGTTCTTGATCGCCACCTTTGGCACCCTGCTGGCCTGGTACGGGCTGGGCACCTGGTTGCCACGTCTCATGCAGACAGCCGGTTACGATTTCGGTGCTGCTTTGCTGTTTACCCTCGCCCTGAACCTAGGGGCAGTCCTCGGATCGATTCTCACCGCCTGCGCAGGTGTGCGCTATGGGCCGGTGAAAGCGGGATCCTTCGCTGCACTCCTGGCGGGTGTGTCGCTGCTTATGCTGTTAATTTCCCCTCAATCAGTGCGGTCTACGTGATCCTCGTCTTGGCGGGCATCGGCACGCACGGCACCCAGATTCTCGTCATTGCGGCGGTTGCAGATTTCTACCCGTCCGCCTTACAGGGCACCGCCCTAGGCTGGGCCCTCGGCTTCGGGCGAATCGGTGCGGTTGTCGCGCCCACGTTCGCCGGTGTGCTCTTGGATTAGAACCTCGGGGTTCGCTCCAATTACCTGCTATTCGGCATCTCCGCCCTGCTCAGCAGCCTTTCCTTGACCGTGCTCGCGCGCAAGCAGCAGGACCTGCGAGTAACCATCGTGCACGATGTTGCCCCCTAGAAAAGTGGGGCCCACAAAGCGTTGGCGCATGCGTTTGTGGGTGGCCTGAGGTGCACGTGGTTGCCCTCCCGCGGCAGCTCAACCGGCGCGGGGTGGCGCACTACGTTCCCGCCACGTTTTTGTGTGGCAAATGCTCGTGGCATGTTTCATGGAGTTGCCACCCGCTGTTTGCCATGTGGTCAGGCAGAGATGCCACAATCCGGCTTTATCCCGATAGTGACAGTCTCTCCTATGGATCCTTCTCTGCTCTTGCCGGTGGGGGTAAGGACCCGTTGGAAGAGGATTGGGATTGGCTGCAATGCGTCGGGTTCTGGTGTGGGGAATAATCTCGTTTTCGCCGGTGATGATGCACGCGGAGAGCACTCACACGAGCATCCACCACCACCTGTGATACAAAGGAACCCAATAAGATGGATTCTGCTGCAGCAGTGGTTGTCACGGTCTTCCCATTTGGGGTCTATAGATCGGTGCTAACAGAAAAAAGTACGGTCGGGGCATTACTTCGAAGGCGGCAATGAAGGAGGTTGGCATGTGGCGGTGGATCTGGCTCATTGGCTGGTCAGTGGTCATCGTTGTCATTGGATGGCAGGTGATCGTTGAGGCTGAGCACTACGCGTTCGTGAAGGGGGCTGTTGTCGCGGTCGTCTTCGCTTTTTATGCGGTCACACTGGCCCGCTGGCTCCCCAGACGGCAGGAAACGGCGGCCCTGTTTAGGGGCACATTCACCCCGTTTGCCTGCTCCTATGTGCTGCTCGCCGTGACCGGCGGGGGCTGGGTGGGACTCGCCTTATCGGTGTTTCTCTGCCTGGTTATCTACGGTGCCTTTGTTGCCGACGGCCGGTTCCAGAACTGGTTAACGGAAAACGAGAGGTAATCGTATGTGGCGGTGGATTTGGCTCATTGGCTGGTCTGTTCTCATCGTGGGGTCTGGCTACCAAGTGATCGTTGGCGCTGAACGCTTCGTATGGCTGCAATGGGGGCTCGTGGCTTGCGCCTTTGTCCTGTACAGCTGGACGCTGCGGGTCTGGCTGTCAAAACGACAGGACACAGCGGCGCTTTATAAAGGCACGTTCGCGCCCTTCGCCGTGGCGTACCTCGTGCCACCGATCATTTATCTTCCCTGGTGGCAGTGGGCCCTCACGCTTTTCGTCGTCTTCTGCATCTACGATGCCTTCGTTGCCGACGGCCGGTTCCAAGACTGGCTCAAGCAACACGACCCGGCATCGTCATAGCGATCCTTTGAGCCGCAACCGAAAGGCCGCCCCACCGACGTGAGTGGGCGGCCCCCTTTTTATGCCCGCTACCAAATCCTGGTACCTTCTGTTCACGGTCACGCGCAAAACGCAAAAAATCCGCCGCAGCCACACAGGGTGGCTGCGGCGGTCACAAGGAGGGTATTCAGCAAGCTGAATATGAAGCCAAGCACGCTGGGTACGTCCCCAGCACGCTGGGGACGCTTTAGTTGTTGTGCACCTGCGTCTGGTCGGTGGCCGGATCGTAGGTGATGGAGCCGTGTTCGAAGTCGACGCGGATGAGGTTGCCGTCCGGGTGCTCCTGGTTCACGGGGAGGCCGAGGGCACCGGCATCGAAGCCCTGGGCGGCCCAGGCGTCGCCGATCTTGCCCCACAGCGCCTGCGTTCCGGTGCGCGGGTTGTCCAGGATGATGCCGTTCTGGAACGTCTGGAACGCCGTGTCCGTACCGGCGGCGTAGGCGACGACACCGGTGGCGGCGCCGAGAACCTTACCCATGACGGAGGACAGGTTGCGGATGGCGTTGGCCCGCTCCGGGTTGGAGCCACTGGAAAGGTTGGCCACCTTATCGCCCAGTGCAGGGATGTCCTTCAACGTCAGACCGGGCAGGAGCTGTTTGCTGGAGAGGTTCTTCAGCTCCTGGGGGAGCATGCCGTTCTTGGCAAGGAACGTGATGACGAGCGCGAGGATGGTGCCCACCGCGCCGATGGCGATGATCGCCTTGCTCGTGTCCGTGGTGGCGTTATTGCCGCTGGACAGGTTGCTCAGCGCCTTGACAGCGTCGATGGCTTCACCGAGCTGGCCACCGCTTCCGGTGGCGCCGGTGCCGGTGCCACCCGGCTCTGCGGGCAGCGGGCTGGAGTTGCTGCTGCCACCGAGGTAGTCGTAGTTCCGCTTGGCGATCCTGCGGATCTCATCCATCCGCGCATATCCGGCATCGCCGGGGCACGTGGTGTTGCCCACGTCGCGGTGCGCGAAGATGTTGGGCAGGCGCACGGACTGACCCATCGGGTACTTGGTGTAGCTCGTGCCCTCAGAGGTGTGAGTGTCGTAGCCGGTGGGATCGAAACCGGCGACGGCGGCGCGCCAGCCAGCGAGCTGCCCGACGGCGTCGATGGTGTCCTGTGTGGGGTTCACAGAGGTGTAGTTACCCATCATGGAAATGCCCCAGGTGTTCTGGTTGAAGCCACCTGCGTGGGCGCCCTGTACGGCCTTGGTGAAGCCGCCCTTGCGGCCTTCGTAAATGTTGCCGTACTTATCCACCAGCGCGTTGTATCCGATATCGCACCAGCCGAGCGTGTTGGCATGGTAGTTCCAGATACCGCGGACGATGCCGGCGGCCTGGCCTGGGGTGTAGTTATTGGAGCCTGCCGTGTGGTGGATGACGATGGCGGAAACCTTGTCGTCGTAGGTGACGTTGCAGCCCTTGTCGCCTGCGCCCCAACCACTGCGGCTGATCACCTTCGGGATGCCGGTCTGGGCTGCCGCCAAGTCGATGGTGGACTGGTCGCCGGTGAGCCCCTCGCCACCGTCGATGAAGTGGACCTCCATGGTGTTCATGGTGTCCGGGTTGTTGAAGTCCACGTTGTTCATGGACACCTGCACCGCACGGGTGGGTTCCACGTAGATGGGTTCGGTGCCGTTGAGGCTGGTCGTGGGCACGTCGAGCGGGTCGGCGTCGAACCACTCGCTCCAGGAGCCGTCGGGCCGCTGGGAGCGGAAGAAGACACCGAAGGTATGGTCGCCCTGCCAGGTGAGGGCGAACATGGAGAATTCCTTGTCGCTATGGAATTCCTTGACGGTCTTATCGCCTGCCTCGCCCTGAGACGCGATGGCGGCATCGGGGACAGTCACGGACTGGCCCGCGGCCAGCGGTTGCGCGTCGCTTGTGACCTCAGTGGATCCCGCGGTTCGGGTGACGTCGAGGACACGTGGCATCGCGACGAGCATCGCTGCCACCATTGCTATGGCGACGACGAGCGCGATGATGGGCACGCGCCGCGTCGGGTTGAGTGTTCTTCTCTGTATTTGCACTGGAACTCCTTGTGATTTTGAAAAGCGCTGAGACTAAAGATACCAGTGTTGCAAATGTTACTAGAGTGACACGCCGATGCAAGAGGACCGGTTTTTCCTATGTCAGGTAGCCCTAGGTGGTAGCTGGACGGCATATGGGATCGAAAAACAGGCAACGGATGTCGAATTTGCCGAGCCCCGTCCGATCATGCTGTACCCGCTCACGAAAAGTCTAGATTTGTCGCGGAGGTGTAGCGTAACTGGCATGATGGGCCACTACGTACCGTTGCAAGTGGAGAGCCACTCATCGGCTTCTGCCTTTACTTGAGTGGACAAGCGGTGCTTATTGTTTTTCAGCTTGTAATGTGCTCCGCGTGCGCTCGTCAGGAAAATGGATCTCACAACGCGAAGAGCACTGTCTTGGTTTTCGAGGATCTCCTCAGGCATACACCACGGGCCGCCATGTATTTCAGGCGAATCGATGTTGAAGATTTTCGAGGGGGTAGCAAAAACGTGTCCAATTATTGTTCTCGGATTTGCTCAATGGGATCGCCTTCCAAGAAGAGGGTGTCAACCTTCTGGTGGGAATCGTAGCCCGTTGTCCATAGAACTTCCGGCGGAATTTGCCATGGGCCAACATGCTTTTGAGGGGACAGCATATTGAAACTCACCACATATTGCCCGGCAGTGACGTCGCGCTCCTGGTAGAAAACCACATTTACCAACTCATGATCGTTGGTAATGGAAATCGTGGGACCTCCGACTAAGGAGCTAAGCGATGTTATTTCAACGTCCTTCACCGAACAGTCTTGTGAGGGGTAGGGGAAGGAAACTAAGAGATGAGAACTAGTGAGAACAGATATTCTTCCTCCGAAGGAGGAATGAAAATCGATGGAATCCGTGTCCAATTCCGACAATTCTGATACGAATTGCTGGTCCGACACAATCCAGTTTTCGGCTTCCTTGCTCAATAAGGTGCATTGTGGGATGCCGTCGTAAAAACCGAAGACGAATGCAGACTGTCCATCATCACGAAATTCAACAAACTCTACATTCGACTCAATAGACACGCAGGATGTTTCCTCATGGATACCAATCTTTATGTGCTGGATGCAGACCTCACCGTCTGAGTCGCCTACCCCTTTGGTTGCTACTAAAGCTGTTCCATGGTCTGTCACAAATTTTCCCACAATTAATGACGTGACTGGGCCTGCTCTGGTCGGGGTGCTGGTCCATTCACCGTTCTCTGTGGTGAGAAAGATCCCCGAGTTTCCGTCGCTCGAACTGATGATGGTAGACGTACCACTTCTAGATACAGTTATGTCCTCAACGGTTATCGGAAGAGTTTTTCCAGGAAATATGGTTATTGGAGATTCGCCAGTGGGGGTGTAAGCCAATAGCGTAGAGCCGTCAAGGAAAAGAAAAGTGTCATCTCTTTGCTTTGCAAAAACCGGCGAAAAGGGAAAGCTCTTGAGGCGAACGTCATATTCACCGTTTACCGGTTTACGGAACCAAATCATCTTCGCATCTGACGTTGAAATCGGTGAGGCGGTTCCGGTAATTGCAACGTTTTCCGGGGCTGAAGGTCCGCTGCTAACCCGAGGATCTTTCGGAGGGAAAAGCGGGTTGGCTGTTACAACGAAGAGAACCGCTGAGAGAGTTGCTAGCGCGAATCTGGTCCAGGTTGACTTTTTCACTACCGCTCCACTGAAGTTCTGCCAAATGCCGCAGCCCCACCTGTAGAAGAATCGAGGGACGAAAACACCGCAAAAATCGAAAAACAAATCTTGCCCAGGCGCATCTTTATCGATATCTCCGAAAAGTGAAAACAATGAGGTTAGAACCAGGTGTAAAACACAAAAGGTGCGCAACGCACTACAAGACAAGGTATTTTATATATGAAAAGCATCACATCGAGACTGAGGGCAGTGCCAACCGGTTGAAAGTCCGAACAATCTATTAAGAATATAAATTAACCACCTGTTCACACGTGTAAATACAAAAAGGAATTCACTATGAACATCATCACCCAAGATCTCCTCAGCAAAATCGCTACCGTTATCGCCGTCCTCTCGGCGCTGGGCGGCATCGTCGCCGGCATCATCGCGGCCACCCCGCTCAACCAGGAGCTCGGCACGTCGAGTAGCATCCGCGAAGGCTTCGACGGCACGGACACGGCCCCCGCAACCACCCTCAAAGACGAAACCCCGCTGCGTTGGGGCGCCTGGCAAAAGGCCAACGACGAGGGCACGAGGCTCCGCATCTTCTTCAACGGCGATACCCCCACCTGCCACGGCTGGCGCGCGTCCACGTCGGAGACGCCAGTCTCCGTCACTGTGAAGCTCACTCAGGGTACGCTTGTCGACGCTCCTGTGGACTGCACTGCGGAAGGTTTCCGTGGGTCTCTCGTGGTCAACCTGGACAAACCGCTCGGCAACCGTCTCGTCCTGCAGTAGGTTAAGCTTAAGCCCATGACTTATGACTTGATCGTTGTTGGTGCTGGGCTCTTTGGTCTCACGGTGGCGGAGCGTGTTGCAACGCTCCACGGCAAGAAGGTGCTCATTGTTGAGCGTCGTGACCATATCGGTGGTAACTGTTATTCGGAGCGCGACCCGGAGACGGGTATTGAGGTGCATAAGTATGGTGCGCACCTATTCCACACCTCCAATGAGCGGGTGTGGGAATACGTCAACCAGTTCACCGATTTTACCGGCTACCAGCACCGCGTCTTCGCTATGCACAACGGTCAGGCCTACCAGTTCCCTATGGGCTTGGGGCTGATTTCCCAGTTCTTTGGCAAGTACTACTCGCCGGAGGAGGCCAAGAAGCTCATCGCCGAGCAGGCCAGCGAGATCGATACGGACGAGGCCACCAACCTGGAAGAAAAGGCCATCAGCCTCATCGGTCGCCCGTTGTATGAGGCGTTCATCAAGAATTACACCGCCAAGCAGTGGCAGACCGACCCGAAGAAGCTGCCTGCCTCCAACATCACGCGCCTGCCGGTGCGCTACACCTTCGACAATCGTTATTTCAACGACACCTACGAGGGTCTCCCCGTTAACGGCTACACCGCGTGGCTGGAAAAGATGATCGACAACGACCTTATCGACGTCCAGCTCTCCACCGATTGGTTCGAGGTCCGTGACCAGTATGAAGGCATCCCGGTTGTCTACACCGGCCCGGTCGACCGCTACTTTGATTACTCCGCCGGTCGCCTCGGGTGGCGCACCCTCGACTTCGAGTGGGAAACGCTGGATGTGAAGGATTTCCAGGGCACCCCGGTGATGAACTACAACGATGCGGATGTGCCGTACACCCGCATCCTGGAGTTCCGTCATTTCCACCCGGAACGCAATTACGAATCCGACAAGACCGTGATTGTGAAGGAGTACTCCCGCGCCGCCGAAGAAGGCGACGAGGTGTACTACCCGATCAACACCCCCGAGGATCGCGAGAAGGTGCAGAAGTACCGCGAGCTCGTCGATAAAGAAGAAAACGTCTTCTTCGGCGGCCGCCTGGGCACGTACCACTACCTCGACATGCACATGGCTATCGCCAGCGCCCTCACGATGGTCGACAACAAGATCCCCGAGCTCCTCGGCCTCTAAAAGAAAACAAAAACTCGGACTTCGTTTCGATACAACCCTGTATCGCGCCCGGTGGTCACATCTGCTACCCAAACGAAGTCCGAGTTTTTTCACATCCTCCGGAACTGGCACGCGTGCGTGCACCCGCCGTTTCTTAGAGGTTTGCACATACCTCCGTACAAAAACTTAACCGTCTGTTGCTGCAAGAGTGCGAAAAGCCCAGGCGGTCAAAACTGCTATCCGATAGAGCGTGCAGTTTTTGTCCGCCCCACCGACCCAAGCCCCAAACGTTCACCGCCCGCGCACCCCGATTTAGGTCCCCACGTCACCTGTCCACAACTCGCCATGTGCGGAAGCACCAGGCTGTCACCTCTGCTACCTCAACGAAGTTCGAGCTTTTCACGCACGAATTATGCGCAACGGCGTTGCCAGAGAGCAATCTATCGGAGGTCAGTCCAGTTGATTAGCTTTTGGCTTGCGTACTGGCGTCTTTCTTCGTAAGAAAGGTCGGTGCGGGTAACGAGGTCTTCTACCAGACGAGAACCTGCCTCTGGAGATGGCGGTCGGACATTAATACTGAAGAACCTCAGGTAAACCAATGAAATGAGTAGCGCTGTTCTTTTGTTGCCATCTTGGAAATGATGACCCGTCGCAATATTGATCAATAGTGCTGAGGCGACATCGTACACGGAAGCGAACCGAGGGTGGCCTCCAAAGCTCTGAAATGGTGCTGCAATCGCAGACTCAAGACCTTCAGTGCTGACTGAAAAACCGGAATACTCGTGCTTTTTGCCATTCGGTTTGGTGAGGTCACCACATTGCGCGTTGAGGTTACATGCTAATTCAACGAGGAGCTTGATAAAGCTATCCTCGTTGAATTGTGGATCTGGAAGCAACTGGGCCACAGGTTAACGGGTTGCAAGTAAAGCGAGAGAGTCTTTCCACGTTTCCTTTACCTGGTCAGCGAGAGATAGGCCTTCCTCTAGCGTGACGTGCTCTGGAAACAAATTCTCTCTCGGAGCTACTGGGTTTTCTTCCGAAGATCGCAGATATTCAATAAACTCCCTGCGGATTGTCGCAGTATGGAGTACGTCGCTACTACGGGATTCATTGGGTAGCCCCCCACGGGCTTCGCGCCAAGCGAGCCCATGACTCTCGAAGGACAGCTGGAAAGACCTGCTCTTGCCGTAAAAGTCGACAATGCTCTCAATCGTTCGCTTTTCCGCAACGGTGAGCTCACTAGAGTCGCCTCTGGGGACGAATGGGATGGTGTTGCCGTTCGCGATCGGATCGGTACAGTTCCTCAGCTCAACAGGTACGGACCCGTAAGTCCAGGCCTGGAAATCTTCCGGGAAGAGTCGCCGACCGGTCCATGCAAGATTCCAGCCTTGAGCAAAGTAACAAAGCTTGTAAAGTTTCATCTTGTCCACGTTCGGGACAAGCTCTGTTATGTATTGTCCAGCGTCAAGCACAGTAGCCATGGGGCGCTCCTTCCTATTTCTTGTAGTCTTCGTAGCAGGTAACGCCTAGTGTAGCTGTCTCATGACCCCGCTACATCCACCGAATTACCTAGTCGATGGCGGAAAGCCACAAATCCTAGTGCAGCGACTCGAATGTCTGCAGTTCGCAGAAGGAATAGCAGGGGTGCCAGTCGAAATCCCACACGGCGGGCAGCCGGCGCTTGTCCAGGTTCTTGATGCTCATGAGCTGGTCGGTAAACGGAATGTACTCGGTGTAGAGGTCGCAGAGGGCGTGGATGAAGTTGGGATCTGCGGGAGCCAGGTTCTGTGCGCCTTCGATAAGCAGCGTAAGTGCGTTGTCGCGGGTGGCGGAGCGGGTGTGCCGCATGTCGCGGGAGAGCCAGGTCAGCTCGTTTTCGCGGGCGTTCGGGTCGCCGTTTTCCAGCGCGTAGAGGTATTCGATGTTGCTGCAGGCCGTCTGGAAGCCTTCCACGTTGTTGCGCATGACCGATACGCCCTGTTCCATGGTGTCGCGGTTCTCCGTCTTGCCCAGTTCCTTGGGGTCAGGAAGCGCGCCGACAAGCGAGGCGATCTCCTTCATTTCCTTGGAGATGGAGTCCCACTGCTTGTGCAGCTGTGTAGAGGCGAGCGGGGAGCGGAGCGCCTCCGCCTGCAGGTCAACCTGCTTGAATCCGAGTGCGATGGAGGGCACGTTCTTTTTCAGCCAGCGGATATCGGCGGCGGTGGAGTGCTGTCGGTTCCGCAAAAGCCGGGTGACACCCCACAGTGTGGCGATGACACACATGGCGATGAACCAGCCCATGGAGATCTTCAGCCACATGGGGACGTGATCCTTCGCGGCCTCCGGGTCGGCGGCGACCCGGGCAGCGTCGAGAAGCGCACGATCGTAGCGGTTCTGGGAGGTGTGGACGTCCATTGCCGAGCGAGCACCGGCGAGGTGTGAGGAATCGTTGAGGCCGAGGGCCTCACAGACCTCGGGTGAGCAGTAGATACCCTTCGACTTGGGGTTCACGCCGATGGCGATGATGAGGGTGCCGGGAGCAAATTGCTTGCCGTCCTCGCTGAGCAGTTCCGCGGGGTAGGTGGTGGCGATGGTGCGCGACAGGTCGGACTCGTTGTCCATGAACACCACGTAGGCCAGGCGTTTGACCTCTTCGGGGAACTGGATGTCGTAGGTGAGCTGGGTGATGACCCATTCCTGGTTGTAGGGGATGAGGTCGTAGTCGTCGTAGATCTCCACCGGCCCGTTCAACGGTCCGTCGAGCGCGAGCGAGATGGACCCGTCGAGCGCGAGCGGGGTGGACTCCTCGACCGCATAGGCTGTGGGGCCGCTGAGCGCAAGGGCAGCGGTAGCCAGGGCGGCGAGAAGCTTCATAATGGTTAATGGTAACCCATCGGCGCGGAAACTCCATAGCATTTGGGCGGGGCACTAGGATTGGGCGAGAGTTAATATACGTGTTCAAAGGATGTGGCATGACTAAGGCAGTAGAGCGCCTCCAGCGGGTACTTCTCCCGCGCCGGGGAGAACCGAAAGACGTACGCAGTCTGTACCTCTTAGAAGAAGGAGGGTGCCGCTGGAGTGACCGCTTCAGCCTCACCATCCCCGCAGGCGAAGAAGTCAGCTTCGAAACCTACTTCGGCGCCTTCCCCGCCTCCTACTGGCGGCGCTGGACCGTCCTCGAGTCCGTCATCCTCCGCATCGAGGTGGAAGGCGCAGCGCGTGTGGAATGCTACCGCTCAAAAATCGACGGTGCCCGCATCAGCCTCGGCGGTGAACTCGTCGAAGACGGCGTCCACGAATTCGAGCTCTCCCTCGCCCCATTCGAAGACGGCGGCTGGCTGTGGTTCGACATCACCGCCGAATCGGACTGCCGCATCGTCTCCGCCGAATGGTGGGCGCCCCGCGAGCCCGCCGAACACGCCGGAGAAGCCAAGGTCACCGTGGGTATTCCCACGTTCAACCGGCCGCAGGACGCCGTCGCCGCCCTCTACGCGCTGGCGGAGGATCCCGAGGTAGACAAAGTCGTCGACGCGATCATCATGCCCGACCAGGGCACTAAGCACCCCGCCGACGAGCCCGGCTATCAGGAGATCACCGAGCACTTCGGCGACCGTTTCTTCGAGTTCCGCCAGGGCAACCTCGGCGGCTCCGGGGGATACTCGCGCATCATGTACGAGGCGCTGGGGGACAAGACACCGGACAGCCCCTACATCGTCTACATGGATGATGACATCGCCATCGAGCCGGACTCCATCCTCCGCGCGCTGGCCGTGTCCCGCTACGCCGAAAAGCCGATGCTCGTCGGCGGGCAGATGCTCAACCTCCAGGAGCGCAGCCACCTGCACTCCATGGGCGAGGTCATCGACCCGGTGACCTTCATGTGGACCTCCGCCCCGCACGTCCACTACGACCACAACTTCGCCAAGCACCCCTTGAGCGATCAGGGCAAGTTCGGCGACAAGCCGGACGCCCCGAACTCCCGCGACCTGCACCGCCGCATCGATGTCGACTACAACGGTTGGTGGATGTGCATGTACCCGCGCGAGGTCGCCGAAAAGATCGGCCAGCCGCTGCCGCTGTTCATCAAGTGGGATGACGCCGAGTTCGGCATCCGCGCCGGCAAGGCGGGCTACCCCACGGCAAGTTGGCCGGGCATCGCCATCTGGCACATGGCCTGGTCGGACAAGGATGATGCCATCGACTGGCAGGCCTACTTCCACCTCCGCAACCGCCTCATCGTCGCCGCGCTGCACCACGACGGCCCCGTCAAGGGGATCCTCCGCAGCATGCAGAAGGCCACCATCAAGCACCTCATGTGCCTCGAGTACTCCACGGTCGCCATCCAAAACGAGGCAATGCGGGACTTCCTCGCCGGTCCCGAGCAGCTTTTCCGCGTCCTCGAGTCCTCACTGCCCAAGGTGGCAGGCATCCGCAAGCAGTACCCCGACGCGGTGAAACTCCCCACCGCCGCGGATCTCCCGCGCCCCTCCGGCGCGCCGGGTGTCCCCACCAAGGACATCGGTGGCAGGCTTGCGCCGCTGAAGAAGGCGATCTGGCTTGCAAAAGGGCTGAAGCACTCCCTGAGCAAGGAGAATAAGGAGCACCACGACGTGCCGCAGGCGAACTGGGCGCCGATCGAGGCCCGCTGGTTCTCCCTGTCGCGTGTCGACGGCGCGACGGTCACCACCGCCGACGGGACCGGCGTGGTGTACCGTAAGCGTGACCGTGACAAGGCCAAGGCGCTGCTGGAGGAGTCGCATGCTCTTCAGCAGGAGGTCGTGCAGCGGTTTGATGAAATGCGTGAGCGCTACCGTGGTGCCCACGAGTGGTTGACATCACGCGAAGCATGGGGAGAGGTTTTTGAAGATTAAAGGTGATCCGTGGGGCGAGTCCGATATTCTCGTCGCCCTGCAAGAGGCAACACGTAGCCTGCAGCCCGCGCTGGGAGCGACCGCCCGTGGCATGAGCCACTTCGGCGAGCACGCGCTCGGCTGGATGGGCATCGCCGCCGCCGGCGCGCTTTTCGACGCGAAAACACGCCGCAAGGCGTGGATCGAGATGGGCACCGCAGCGTTTACCAGCCACGCGGCCTCCGTCATCCTCAAACGCATCGTGCGCCGCCCGCGCCCGCACCGCGAGGACATCGAGATCGGTGTCGGCACGCCCAGTGCGCTGAGCTTTCCGTCCTCGCACGCCACGAGCACCACGGCGGCGCTCGTCTACACGGGCTGGATCATCGACAATAAAGCCGTCTACGTCGGCATTCCCGCGATGATGGCTTCGCGTATGGTGCTCGGCGTACACTACCCCACGGACGTGACGGCTGGCGCGCTGCTTGGCGCCGCGACGGCCGTTGCCGTGCGTAAAAGCAACGTTGTAGGAAGGATTCTGAGCCGTGCCGGACGACTTTAACTCTGAGCCGCACACCCAGGGCATTGAGGCACCTGTGGATTCAGGCGCGAATGCGTCAAAGAAGCGCCCCCCGAAGAACCTGCCGGATGCCATGATTAAGGCGTTGCGCCCCAAGCAGTGGGTGAAAAACGTCCTCGTCGTCGCCGCCCCCGCGGCTGCCGGCTCGGAGGCGCTCACCAACGTCGGCACGCTGCGCGACATCGTCATCGCGTTCGCCGTGTTCTGCATGGCCGCCAGCTCGATCTACCTCATCAACGACGCGCGCGACGTGGAGTCCGACCGCCAGCACCCGACCAAACGCTTCCGCCCCATCGCCGCCGGCGTGCTGCCGGTGAACCTCGCCTATGTCATGGCGGTGGTGCTCATCGTCGCGGCGATC
This sequence comes from Corynebacterium sp. HMSC073D01, assembly GCF_001815555.1. Taxonomy (NCBI): domain Bacteria; kingdom Bacillati; phylum Actinomycetota; class Actinomycetes; order Mycobacteriales; family Corynebacteriaceae; genus Corynebacterium; species Corynebacterium sp. HMSC073D01. The sequence goes on from NZ_KV821023.1 coordinate 20,418, forward strand.
GGCGTCTCCTTCCTCGCCACGGCGGGCAGCTCACTGGCCATCGTCGTCGCCATCTACATCGCCCTCCAGCTGGGCTACTGCTTCGGCTGGAAGCACCAGCCGGTGCTGGACATCGCCCTGGTCAGCTCGGGCTTCATGCTGCGGGCGATGGCCGGTGGTGTCGCCGCCTCGATCGACCTGTCGCAGTGGTTCCTCATCGTCGCGGCCTTCGGCTCGCTGTTCATGGCCTCCGGCAAGCGCTACGCAGAGCTCATCCTTGCCCGCGAGACGGGCGCGAAGATCCGCAAGTCGCTGGCCGGTTACACGGACACCTACCTGCGCTTCGTCTGGACGCTGTCGGCAACGGCCGTGGTCATGAGCTACTCCCTGTGGGGCTTCGAGATGGCTGAGGCCGCCCGCCAGGCGGGTTCTGCCGGCGCGATCTGGTACCAGATCTCCATGGTCCCGTTCACCATCGCGATCCTCCGCTACGCCGCCGACGTTGACCGTGGCGACGGTGGTGCCCCGGATGAGCTGGCGCTGACGGACCGCACGCTGCAGCTCCTCGCGGTCGCGTGGCTCGTCTGCATCGTCCTCGCCGTCTATATCACCCCGGCGGTCCTCTAGGTACCATGATCCGCAAGGTCGAAGCTAGCCTCCTCGTCGTCGTTCTCGCCGTCTGCACGGGCATCTGGGGCTGGATGCGCCGCTGGATGTCGGACGACGGTCTCATCGTCCTGCGCACCGTCCGCAACCTCCTGGCCGGCCACGGCCCCGTCTTCAACGCCGGCGAGCGCGTCGAGGCCAACACGTCAACGCTCTGGCAGTACCTCATCTATGCTGTCAGTTTGCTTTCCGACGCCCGGCTGGAGATCATCGCCCTCTGGTTAGCCCTCGGGCTTTCGGTCGCTGCTGTGGCGATCTCCACGTGGGCGTCCGCCCGCATGCACTGGGGATCCTTCGTTCTCCCCGTCGGTGCCCTCGTCTACCTGGCGCTGCCCCCGGCCCGCGACTTCTTCACCTCGGGCCTCGAATGGGGATTGTGCATTTTCTGGATCGCCGTCGCCTGGGCGTTGCTCGTCCGCTGGGCCTCTACTGACGCGGAGACGAACGGTGGGCTGTTCCTCGCCTTCTGGGCGGGGTTGTCCTGGCTCGTCCGCCCCGAGCTAGCTCTCTACGGCGCCTTCATCGGCCTGCTGCTGTTCGCCGCCCGCCCGACGTGGAAGCTCATCGCCGTGGCATTGCCGGTGCCGCTGGGCTACGAGATTTTCCGGATGGGCTACTACGGTCTCCTCGTGCCGCACACGGCGGTGGCGAAGTCCGCCTCCGGTGCCATGTGGGAGCAGGGCTGGAAATACGTCCGGGACCTAACGGATGCCTATAACCTCTGGCTCGTCCTGGCGCTGGTCGTGGCCGGTGGCATCCTCGCCGTCGTGCGTCGGCCGAGCCGGTTCGAGCTGCGTTCCCGCTCGATGGTCGTCATTCTCATGCTCGTCTGCGGGCTCATCCACGTGCTCTACGTCGTCCGCGTCGGCGGCGATTTCATGCACGGCCGGATGCTCCTGCTGCCGCTCTACGCGATGCTGCAGCCGGTGTGGGTGCTGCCGGTACGCCATATCATCGAGGCGATTATCCCCGCGGCCGTGGCCGTGTGGGCGATCGTCGTCTCCGTCAACGGCTACCACTGGTACTACAACGACGACCCGTCCACCCTGGACATCGTCGACGAGCGCGCCTTCTGGCTGCGGATTACTCACCACACCGTCGAGGACCCGATGCTCACAGCCACGGACTTCCTCAAGGCAGACCGCATGAGCGGCTACACGGAGGCTCTTGAGGAGGCCTTCTCCCAGCCCACAGGCATGCTCATGCCGATCCTGAAAAACAAGGATCCGGAAGAGTTCGGCTGGATCACCGTGCCCCGCATGGTGCGCGAGTCCGCCCCGGCCTACACCCACCAGATGGATTCCATCCCGATCACCATCTACTACACCAACATGGGTATGACGAGCATGAACGCCCCGCTCAACGTCCGCGTTCTGGATACCATCGGCCTCTCCACCCCGCTGGCCGCCCGCGGGCCACGCCTCGAGGGGGCGCGCATCGGCCACGACAAGTACCTGCCGGAGTACTGGCAGCTGGCGGCCAGCGCCTCCGACGTTCACCGCCTCCCGCCGTTCGCCCAGCCGGAGAAGGTTCCGGCCGCCCGCGATGCCCTGTTCACCTCTGATCTCGTGGACCTCGCCGCAACCTACAAGGCCCCGCTCACGCCGCAGCGGTTCTTCGACAACATGAAGTGGGCTCTGAAGAACGGCCGCACCCTCGAGGTGTCGCACGATCTGGAGGATTACGCCGACAAGCCGGTGGAAAAGGACGCGACCATTGTTTGGCCGATCCGCTGGGGTGACGATACCCATCCGCAGACTTTTCTCACTTGGGAGTAACGCTTCGTGGGTGCCTACCGATATAGTGTGTGACAAATGAAAGATACCGGAGGAGTTTTATATGAGGAAGTTGATGCGACGCGCCGTCGCGGCAATCATGGCCTTTGTGTTGGCCGTTACCGTGACGCCGGCCGCCCAGGCCGCAAACCGTGACTGGTTGCGCAACGATTCCACCGGCCAGTGCGAGTGGGACCAGGCACAAAACTGGGTCCAGTACTGCACCGTCTGGTCCCCGTCCATGGAAAGGCACATCCCGGTTCACATCCAGCCGGCCGTCCGTGGCGGCAACGCAGGCCTATACCTTCTCGACGGCATGCGCGCTCTCCCGGACCGCTCCGCCTGGACCACCGATGTGAACGCGGCGGAGCTCTTCGTCGATTCCAACATCACCCTCGTCATGCCCGCCGGCGGTGCCGGTTCCTTCTACTCTGACTGGGACGGCCCAGCCACCTTCAACTTCAAACAGCCCGTGAAGTACCGTTGGGAGACCTTCCTCACCCAGGAGCTGCCCTCCTACCTGGAGACGAACTTCGGTGTCGCGCGCAACAACAACTCCATCGCCGGCCTGTCCATGGGCGCCACCGCGGCCATTTCGCTCGCCGCCAAGCACCCCGACCAGTTCCGCCAGGCCATCAGCTGGTCCGGCTACCTCACCACGACCCTGCCGGGCATGCAGTCCCTGCTCCGCCTCGCGCTTCTCGATGTCGGTGGCTTCAACATCCTCACGATGTACGGTTCCACCATCAACCCCCGCCGCTTCGAGAACGATCCCTTCTGGAACATGGGCGGCCTAAAGAACACAGACGTCTACATCTCCGCCGGCCCCGGCATCCCCGGCCCTGCCGATGCCGGCTATCCCACCGGCCAGAAGATCTCCGGTGCCCTCCTCGAGTGGTTCTCCGCCTACTCGACGACCCTCTGGGAAACCAAGGCCCGCGCCACCGGCCTCCACGTCACCGCCGACTACCCCAAGACCGGCCTCCACAACTGGATGAACTGGCGCGACCAGATGATCCGCACCAAGCCCCGCATCCTCGATGTCATGAACGCCTGGTAACAAAACCACTCTGATCGGCGCACCCCTTTCGGGTGCGCCGATTTTTTATTTCGTCACTGAAGAACAGTTGGAATAGTGGGTCGCGGAAGCGGAAGGGGGCTACGACGTTGACGAGCTAAAGAAGCGTGGTCGCGCCGCTGACCCAGCGCACGTCGTTGCTGTTCGCCTAACGACGGATGAGCTGGAGTCGCTCGATCGACTCGCTGCAGAGAGGGATCTCTCGCGGTCTGAGCTCGTGCGCCAAGCCATCGCTGCCTTAACAGCTGCGCGAGAGCGGCAAAATCTGCAACTAAGCATGGCATCAGCGCTCGCGATGCTTTTCAGGCTGCAACGGATTCCCTATGGGTCGAACCACTGGATGATGATTCGGAGCAGTGGCGAGAGCTACGTCTTGGGTTCGATACCCATGCCAGACTTCTTGAAACCGTTGTCGTTGTTTCAGCAGACGGCGAAGAAGTTTTCATCCATGCAATGAAAGCCAGAGAAAAGTACATCGATCTTCTCGGCTGATGGGTTTGCGCTGGAAAAGACCTTGAACACCTGGTAACCCCTTCCTTGGGGCGTAATCTACGCCCGTTGAAACTCTTCGGGCAGTATCCGCGACGCACAGACGAACTCGATCCCGATGATCGTGCCCCGCGCATCGATATCCACGATCACCTCTCCATCCTGCACATCACACACCACCTGCTTTTCCGAGGGGGTACTCGCAGCTGCCGGCAAGAGATACGCTGCATCGGCCTCAGCGTCATAGGTCAGTTCCATGCCTCGATTCTTGCCAGACACCGCGTACGCCCGCCCCTGCCGCTCCGCCCGCGTGTCTCTTTTACAAACCCTCAAGTTTCACTTAAGCTTAATGGCAGTCAAAACCAGACGCCGGAAGAGGGGAACTTTCGGACCTGCGTTTTTCCTGAGTCAATTTGCCCTGCGAAAAAACGTTAAAAAGGAAGTTTCACATGTCTTCACGACTGCGCTATCTTGCCTACCCGCTCGCCCTGAGCCTCCTCATCACCCCGGTCGCCGGCGCGCAAAGCTCCTTCCCGAGCGTGCCTAACCAGCCGGGACTCTCCGACTACCTCCAGGACGATGTCCCCCAGCGCACCCCGATCCGCACGGACTACCCGGAGATCAAGGGTCTTCCCGACGGTGTCTCCGTCGACCGCGTCGAGTGGATCACCGACCGCCGCATCGCCGTCTTCATCAAGTCCGCCGCCATGCCCGGCGAGCCGGTCCAGGTGCAGATGCTGCTCGCCCGCGACTGGTACTCCAACCCGGCCAAGACCTACCCGGAGGTGTGGGCTCTCGACGGCCTGCGCGCCCTGGACACCGAAAACGGCTGGACAATCAACACCAACATTGAGCAGATGTTCGCGGATAAGAACGTCAACGTCATCCTGCCGGTTGGTGGCGAAAGCTCCTTCTACTCGGATTGGCTGAAGGAGAATAACGGCAAAAACTACAAGTGGGAGACGTTCCTCACCCAGGAGCTGCCGGCCGTGCTGAAGCAGGGCTACCGTTCCAACGGCCAGCGCGCCATCACGGGCATCTCCATGGGCGGCACGGCGGCGATGAACCTCGCCCAGCACCGTCCCGATATGTTTAACTTCGTCGGTTCGTTCTCGGGCTACCTGGATACCACCTCGCCGGGCATGCCACTGGCCATCCGCGGTGCGCTCTCCGATGCCGGTGGCTACGATGCCACGGCCATGTGGGGCCCGGATGGATCCCAGCAGTGGATTGATCACGATCCGAAGCTCGGCCTCGACGCGCTGAAGGGCAAGACGGTCTACGTGTCCTCCGGTTCGGGTAAAGACGACTTCGGCGAGCCGGGGTCGGTGGCGACGGGTCCGGCCAATCCGGCGGGCATCGGCCTGGAGGTGGTTTCCCGCATGACCACCCAGACTTTCGTCGATCGCGCGAACCGGGCGGGTCTGAAAGTCATCTCACAGTTCCGTGGAAGTGGCGTCCACGCCTGGCCGTACTGGCAGTTTGAGATGGTGCAGGCCTGGCCGTACATCGCCGATTCCCTCGGCCTGTCCAAGGAGGATCGTGGCGCCGACTGCGCCACGGTCGGTGCGATCGCCGAGGCCACCGCGAGCGGCGATTACGGTTCCTGTACGGTCAACGAGTACGACGTCAAGGGTGGCAAAGCACAGGACTTCCGCCGCGGCCGCGCCTACTGGTCGCCCGAGACGGGCGCCCACGTCCTCTTCGGTCGGATCGGTGCTGTCTACGCCGAGGCTGGCGGTCCCGAAAGCTGGCTCGGCTTCCCGACGACCGGTGAGCAGGTAACCCCGGACGGTCACGGTCGGTACGTGCACTTCCAAAACGGCTCCATCTACTGGACCCCGGAGACGGACGCCCAGGCCATCCCCAAGGACATGTTCGATGCCTGGGGTGAGAACGGCTGGGAGGCCGGCGACCTGGGCTACCCTGTGTCGGCACCGAAGGAGCACGACGGCAAGCTGGTGCAGACCTTCCAGCGTGGCTTCATCGTCCGCAACAGCGACAAGGCCTACTGGGTCCGCGGCGAGATCGCCAAGAAGTACGGCCTGCTTGACACGGTGAACTCCAAGCTCGGCGCCCCGGTGGGCAACGAGGAGCTTATCAACGGTGGCGCGCTGCAGCGCTTCGAGGAGGGCACCATCTACTGGTCCCCGGCAACCGGCGCGAATGTGATCTTCAACGGCCCGATCCGCGACGCCTGGGGCGAAGCCGGCTGGGAGAACGGCAAGTTCGGCTTCCCGGCCAAGGACCAGGAGAAGATCCCTGCCGGCGGCGAGAAGGTCGTCTTCGAGCACGGGACCATCTCTCAGATCAACGGCAAAATTGTGGAGAAGTAACCGATGAAGAAACTCAGCCTGGTGGCACTCGCTTTCTTGCTCACAGCCTGTGGGTCGGCAACGAGCGAGTCCACCGATGATTCACAGACAGTTGCCACGAGTATCCCAAAAATTGAGCGTAGCGTGAACCCGACAACGGGTTCTGCCGCACCCCGTCAGACCGCCCCCCAGGTGCAGGACGGCGAGGCCAGCGAGGTCTCCTCCGTTCCCGTGCCGCAGGATAAGCGGACGGACGGGGAGGTGGACTACCTTGCGCAGCTTGATGAGCAGGGGATCACCACCCAGGGCATGGAGGATCAGCTGATCGGGGCCGGCCAGCAGGCCTGCCGCGCCGGCAAGGATTCCTACATCATCCCTGCCGTCGGTGGTCAGCTCGTTGAACAGAAAAAGACCGATCTGACACCCGAGGAGGCCTCCAACGTGATTCGCGCCGCTGCCTCCGATCACCTGTGCTAACACATGAAGAAAATACTCACTGTCCTCGCCGCCCTCATCGTCCTCGCTATCATCATCGCCGGAATAGTCCTGTGGATTTCCGGCGAGAAGAAGGAGGGGCCAACTCCTCCCCCCACGCCGCCGGCTCCGGAGGCGATGTGTCCCCGCTATGAGGTGCTGTCCGCGCCGGGGACGTGGGAATCTGCCAAGGATGACGACCCGATCACCCCGAGTTTCAACCCGCAGAGCTTCATGCTGTCCATCACCCAGCCGATCCAGGCGGCCTACGCCCCGGACGACGTCAAGGTGTGGACGCTGCCCTACACGGCTGAGTTCAAAAACATTCAGTCGATGGGGGAGAAGAGCTACGACGCCTCCCGCGAAGAGGGGACGGCAACGCTCCTTAAGGAAATGGAAAAGACTCATTCCGAGTGCCCGCAGACACCCTTCATCCTCGCCGGCTTTTCGCAGGGCGCGGTGATCATGGGGGATGTCGCCAGTGAAATCGGCAACGCCCGGGCCTCTATTCCTGCGGAGTCCATTGCCGGCGTCACCCTCATCGCGGACGGGCGCCGTGAATCCGCCTACGGCCAGGTCGTGGGCAACCCCGTGGCGGGCGTCGGCGCGGAGATCGCGCTGCACCCGGTCAATGCCCTCATTCAGCCGATCGTCCCGCAGGCCACCATGCGTGGCACCCGTGCGGGCGGCTTCGGCGAGCTGGATGGCAGGGTGAACGAGATCTGCGCCCCAGACGATTCGATTTGCGACGCTCCCATTGACGTCGAAAACGCCCTCGGCCGCGCGCAAGCGCTCATCGATGCCAACGGTGTCCACGCCATGTACGCCACCAACCCCAATGTCATCCCGGGGACAACGGCAAATCAGTGGACAGTGGATTGGATGCATGGAATCATAAACGGGTAATTTTGCATGCAAAAGTAACACGCGCCTGCGGTTACTTCGATATGTAGCAATGAAGACATCACCCGAAGGAGTTTTATGAAGATTTCATCCGCCATTACGCAGTTCGTTGGCCCCGACGGCAACCTGGCTCTCCCGCCCACCCTCAGTGTGCCCGCACTGTCCGAACTGATCCTCTCTATGAGTGGGAATGCCTCCTCGGACGCGTCGCGCGAAGCGCGACCCGTGCTGAGGAATCACGACTTCTCCACCTCCCGCGAGGGCGTCGTTGAGGAGCTCACTGCGGCGGAGATCAACGCCCGCGTGAAGGCGCTGGCCGTCCGCCTCGGCCAGGTGGCACAGCCCGGCGACCGCGCGGCAATCCTGGCAGAGAACTCGCCCGCCTACCTCATCGGCTTCCTCGGCGCGATGTACGCCGGGCTCGTCCCCGTGCCACTCTACGACCCGAACGAGCCGGGCCACTCCGGCCACCTCGCCGCCGTCATGGCAGACTGCGAGCCTGCTGTCATCCTCACCAACCGCCACTCGGCCCGCGCCGTGCGCGCGCTGCAGTCGGACCGCCCGCAGGCCGAGCGCACGCGCGTCATCGCCGTCGACGCGGTTCCGGCGGCGCTGGCACGGGACTATCAGCCCGTCCCCGTGGGCCTCGATTCCCCGGCGTTCATGCAGTACACCTCCGGTTCCACGCGCACCCCTGCCGGCGTCATCATCACGCACCGTTCGATGCTCGCCAACGTCATCCAGATCCTCATGGCCGCGAAGATCAAGGAGCCGGCGCGCGTCGTCCTGTGGCTGCCGCTGCACCACGACATGGGCATCATCCTCGCCGTGATGTGCCTCGCCGTGGGCTTTGAGCTGGACCTCATGACCCCGCAGGCCTTCATTCAGGAGCCGACCCGCTGGCTCACGCAGCTGGATCGCCGCGCCGACGACGAAAATGTTTACACGGTCCTGCCGAACTTCGCCTTCGAGCTCGCCGCCCGCTACGCCACGCCCACTGAGGGGCTCGACCTCTCCGCCGTCGACTGCATCATCAACGGTTCGGAGCCGGTGACGATCTCCACGGTCAATCAGTTCGTCGACACGTTCGCCCCCTTCGGTCTCCGTCGCGAGACAATCCGCCCGTCCTACGGTCTGGCGGAGGCAACGCTCCTGGTCACCACCCCGCAGACGGATAACCGCCCGTACACGGTCTACTTCGATCGGGAGAAGCTTGCCGACGGCCAGGCGGTCACCGTTTCCTCGCCCGACAACGCGGTCACCGCCACCGCCGTCGGTGAGGTCGTCCGCCCCCAGTGGCTCGTCGTCGTCGATCCGGACACCCATGATGAGCTTCCCGACGGTCAGGTGGGTGAGCTTTTCATCCACGGCTCCAACGTCGCCGGCGGCTACTACCAGCGCCCCGACGATACGGCCGAGACCTTCGTCAACCGCCTCGGCACCGCCGGCCACCGCGCCGCCGGTGCCCCCGACGACGATGCCTGGCTCGCCACCGGCGACCTCGGGGCATTTGTCGACGGTCAGTTGTTCATCACCGGCCGCCGCAAGGACCTCATCGTCATCGCCGGCCGCAACCACTACCCGGCGGACATCGAGTCCACCGTCGCCGAAGCCACCGACCAGGTCTCCGCCGTCGCCGCCTTCGCCGTGCCTGGCGAGGACGTCGAAAAGCTCATCATCCTCGCCGAGCGCGCCACCGATGTGACCGCCGACGATGCGACGATCATCGAGACCATCACCGGGGCCGTCAGCGCCGCCCACGGCGTGCAGCCCGCCGATGTCCGGCTCTTCCACCCCGGTGAGATTATCCGCAGCTCCTCGGGCAAGATCGCCCGTAAGCTCAACCAAAAGAACTACATCGCTGGAAAGTAACGTTTCCGGCGAGTGGGACTATAAACTACATAGCGCGCCCCGCACGGGGCACGCTTTTGTGTGCACATATAGACGAAAGGGTTAACGCTGGTGTCAACGAAACTTATCACGTGGATTCGTGAGTGGGTAGCGACAGCTACCGACAGTGACCTCGACACTATTAGCGTGGACACGGACCTCACCTCGCTGGGACTTAGCTCCCGCGACGCGGTCGTCCTGTCCGGGGAGTTGCAAAACCTCCTAGACAAACCTGTCGACCCGACAATCGTCTACCAGCACCCCACCATCGCGGCGCTCGCCAACGCCCTCACGGCTTCTCCGGCGGAGCCGGAATATAGCGGCGTGGGCGAAGGACACGTCGCCGCAGGCCGTGACGTCGCCATCATCGGCCTCGCCAACCGCGTGCCGGGGGCCGACTCGCGACATGACAACAACCTCGATACCCTGTGGAACCTGCTCGAGACCGGCACCTCGACGGTGGGGGACAAGCCCGCCGGGCGCTGGAAGGAATACCTCGCGGACCCGGTCACGGCGCAGAAAATGGAAGAGGTCAACCTCACCGGCGGCTACTTCGAGGACATCGCCTCCTTCGACGCCGAATTCTTCGGCCTGTCTCCCGTCGAGGCCGCGAACATGGACCCGCAGCAGCGCATCATGCTCGAGCTGGCCTGGGAAGTCCTCGAAAACGCCGGTTACCCCGCAAACACGCTGCGCGGGGAGCACGTCGGCGTCTTCGTCGGTTCCTCCAACTCCGACTACGGCATGCTCGTCACCTCGGATCCCGCCGAGGCGCACCCCTACGCCCTGACCGGCACCGCCTCCTCGATTATCGCCAACCGCATTTCCTATACTTTCGATTTCCGCGGTCCCTCGGTGGCCGTCGACACCGCCTGCTCCTCCTCGCTCGTCGCCATCCACCAGGGTGTGCGGGCGCTGCGGGACGGCGACGCGGACCTCGTCCTCGCCGGTGGCGTCAACGTCATGGCCGCGCCGTTTATCTCCACCGCGTTCGGTGAACTCGGCGTCATCAGCCCCTCCGGTGGGATCCACGCCTTCTCCGCCTCCGCCGACGGTTTCGTCCGCGGCGACGCGGCGGGCCTGTTCGCCCTCAAGCGACTTGCCGAGGCGGAAGCCGACGGGGACCACATCCTCGCCGTCATCCGCGGCTCCGCCGTCAACCAGGACGGCCACTCCAACGGTCTCACCGCCCCGAACCCGGACGCCCAGGTCGATGTCCTGCGCCGCGCCTACGCCGACGCCGGCATCGATCCCCGCCAGGTGGACTACATCGAGGCCCACGGCACCGGCACCATTCTTGGCGACCCGATCGAGGCCCAAGCCATCGGCACCGTCCTCGGCGTCGGCCGCGACGCCGCCGATCCGGTCCTCATCGGCTCCGCGAAGACGAATTTCGGCCACTCCGAGTCCGCTGCCGGCGCCACCGCGCTGGCCAAGGTCGTCCTGTCCATGCAGCACGACACCCTGCCGCCGTCGCTCGGCTTCGACGAGCCGAACCCCTACATCGACTTCGACGGCCAGCACCTGGAGGTCGTCACCGACGCCCGCGAGTGGCCCGAGTACTCCGGCGAGAAGATCGCCGGCGTCTCCGGCTTCGGCTTCGGCGGCACGAACGCCCACGTCGTCGTCTCCTCCTACGCTGGCGATCCAAAGAACGTCCAGCAGCAGCTCGACGCCCCGGCCGTGGTCACCGTCTCCGGCCTGCTGCCCTCGCGCCGTCGCGAAGCCGCGACGAGCTTGCTCGACGCCGACCTCTCCGACCCGCACGCCGTCGCCCGCGCCACCGCGCGCCGCAACCACGGCCGTTCCCGCGCCGCCATCGTCGCCGCCGACGAGGAGCAGCTGCGCCACCGCCTGGAGCTCGTCTCCCAGGGCAAGAAGGGCCCGGGCATCGAGGTTTCCGACGCTCCAAGCACCGCCGGCCCCGTCTTCGTCTACACAGGCTTCGGTTCCCAGCACCGCAAGATGGCGAAGCACCTCTACTACCAGTCCACACTGTTCAAACAGCGCATCGATGAGCTCGATGAACTGGTGACGTTCGAGTCCGGCTGGTCGATGGTGGACATCATCACCGACGACGGCCAGACCTACAACACGGAGACCGCCCAGGCCACCATCACCGCCATCCAGATCGCCCTGACCGACCTGCTCGCCCACTTCGGCGCTAAACCCGCCGCCGTCATGGGCATGTCCATGGGTGAGATCGCCGCCGCCTACGCCTGCGGTGGCCTGACCGCCCACGACGCGATGATGATCGCCTGCCACCGCGCCCGCCTCATGGGCGAGGGCGAGGCGATGCTCACCGAGGAGACCCAGGGCGCCATGGCCGTCGTCGAGGTCCCCGCCGATGAGCTTCCCGACGGCATCGAGCCCGCCGTTTTCGCCGGCCCCGGCATGACCACCGTCGGCGGCCCGCGCCAGCTGGTGCTGGACTTCGTCGACAAGCTCGACGGCGAGGGCAAGTTCGCCCGCGCCCTGAACGTGAAGGGTGCCGGCCATACGAGCGCCCTCGACCCCCTGCTCGGCGAGCTTGCCGCCGAGATTTGCGATATCGATCCCCAGCCCCTCACCATCCCCCTGTTCAGCTCCGTCGATCAGGGCGTTGTCTACCCGGCCGGGACGACGATTCACGACGCGGACTACTGGCTGCGGTGCACCCGCGGCTCCGTCTACTTCCAGGACGCCACCGAGCAGGCGTTCGGCGCCGGCCACAACACCCTCGTGGAGATCTCGCCCAACCCCGTGGGCCTCATGGGCATGATGGCCACGGCCTTCGCCGTCGGCAAGCCCGACGCGCAGCTCACCTTCGCCCTCAAGCGGAAGATGGACGAGGGGCAGACGATCGCCGAGCTCCTGGCCAAGCTGTACGCCGCCGGCAGTCCGGTGGCCTTCGGCGAGGTTTACGGCACCGGCCCCACGGCGACGCTCCCGCACACCCCGTTCAAGGACACCTCCTACTGGACGGCCGCCACCCCGAGCTCCTCGCAGCCCGGCACCGGCACCCTCCTGTCCGCCCCGGTCACCCTCCCCACGGGCCAGCTGGCATTCTCGGCGCTGGCCGAGCGCTGCCCGAGCGCCTACGCTCTCCTCGAGGAAGCCGCCCAGGCACTGCTTCCCGGCTCCGAGCTCGTCGCTTCCGAGGATCACGCGCCCCTGCCCACCTCCGGCGAGGTCACTGTCCTGGCCCGCAAGCACATCGGTGGTGTCAACGTCGAGGTTTACTCCGATCATCTCCTCGCAGAGGGCTTTTCGACGCTTCCATCTCACGCGTCTGCGTCAGCGGGCGCCCCGCCAGCGGAGCCCCCAGTGGAGATTGAAGAGCGCCACTGGGAGCCTGACTCCGGGGAGACCATCAAGGAGCGCCTCCTCTCGATTGTTTCCGAGTCCATGGGCTACGAGGTAGAGGATCTCCCCGAGGAGCTCCCCCTCATTGACCTGGGCCTGGATTCCCTCATGGGCATGCGCATCAAGAACCGCGTGGAAAACGATTTCCAGATCCCGCCGCTCAACGTGCAGGCGCTTCGCGACGCCTCCGTCGCCGACGTCGTCACCATGGTCGAGGAAGCCGTCGCCGGCAAGGAATCCGAACTCAAGGCCGTCGACAAGCAGCCCCAGAACCTCACGCCCGAGCGAAGCGAGGGCGTTGGTGTCGCACCCCGCGACGCCTCCGAGCGCCTCGTCTTCGCCACCTGGGCCGGCATGACCGGTGCCGCTGCCGCCGGCGTGACCAGCACACTTCCTGAAATCGACGAGGAAACCGCAACCAAGATCGCCGAGCGCCTGTCCGAGCGCGCGAACGTCGAGATCACGGCCGACGAGGTCCGCGCAGCGCGCACCCTCGAGCCCCTGGCCAACCACGTCCGCGAGGGCCTGGAAACCGAGGTCACCGGCAACGTCCGCGTGCTGCGCGAGCGCCCCGCAGGCTCCGACGAGCCCGCCGTCTTCCTCTTCCACCCGGCCGGCGGCTCCTCCGTCGTCTACCAGCCCCTGACCCGCAGGCTTCCCGAGGACGTCCCGGTCTACGGCATCGAGCGCCTGGAAGGCTCCCTCGAGGACCGCGCCAAGGCCTATCTCCCCGAGATCGAAGAGCTCGCCGGCGACCACAAGATCATCCTCGGCGGCTGGTCCTTCGGCGGCGCCCTCGCCTTCGAGGTCGCCTCGCAGCTCGACCGCGATGTCGCCGCGATCGTCCTTCTCGATACGGTGCAGCCCTCGGAGAAGGTGCCGGACACCCTCGAGGAGACGAAGGCCCGCTGGGAGCGCTACGCAAAGTTTGCCAAGAAGACGTACGGCCTCGAATTCCCCGTCCCGTACGAGATGCTGGAAACCCAGGGCGAGGACGCCGTCATCGGCATGCTCACCGAGTTCCTGGCCACCACGGACGCCTCCAGCCACGGCCTGGCCGCCGGCGTCCTCGAGCACCAGCGCGCCTCGTTTGTCGATAACCGCATCTTGGACAAGGTGGACTTCAACCGCTGGTCCCACGTCACCGCGCCCGTCATGCTGTTCCGCGCCGAGCGGATGCACGACGGCGCCATCGAGCTGGAGCCGCGGTACGCAAAAATTGACCCCGACGGGGGGTGGTCTACTATTGTGGACGATTTGGAGATCATCCAGCTCCACGGGGATCACCTGGGTGTCGTAGACGAACCAGAAATTGCCACCGTGGGTGCTTACCTTACGCGGCGAATCAAAGGAATGTAATGGATCTTTCAACCACAGCAGGAAAACTCGCTGACCTTCGGGCCCGTCTCGAGCAGGCGAAGGATCCGGGCAGTGAGCGTTCGCGCGCCAAGCGTGACGCGGCCGGGCTGACCACCCCGCGCCAGCGTATCGACGCGCTGTTGGACAAAGGCTCCTTCGTCGAAGTCGGAGCCCTCGGTCGCACCCCCGGCGATCCCGACGCCCCGTACTCCGACGGCGTCGTCACCGGTTACGGCCGCATCGACGGCCGCCCCGTCGTCATCTACGCCCACGACAAGACCGTTTACGGCGGTTCCGTCGGCGTCACCTTCGGTCGCAAGGTCTGCGAGGTCATGGACATGGCGATCAAGGTCGGCTGCCCGGTCATCGGCATCCAGGACTCCGGCGGCGCCCGCATCCAGGATGCCGTCACCTCCCTGGCCATGTACTCGGAGATTTCCCGCCGTCAGCTGCCACTTTCCGGCCGCAGCCCGCAGATCTCGATCATCATGGGTAAGTGCGCGGGCGGTGCCGTCTACGCCCCGGTGACCACCGACTTCGTTGTCGCCGTCGACGAGCGCGCGGAGATGTACGTCACCGGCCCCGCCGTGATCAAGGAAGTCACCGGCGAGGACATCACCTCTTCTGAGCTGGGCTCCGCGCGCCAGCAGGAGCTCAACGGCAACGTATCCTACGTCGCCTCCTCGGAGCAGGACGCCTTCAACTACGTCCACGACCTGTTGGATTTCCTCCCCACGACGTGTTTCGACGAGCCGCCGCGCTGGTCCGCTCCGGCCGACGACGAGCTCGAGGCCCCCGCTCTGGACTCCTTCATGCCCGACGACACGAACGCCGGCTATGACATGGCTGATCTCCTCGCCAAGCTTTTCGACGACGACAACGTCCTGCAAATCCAGGAGAACTTCGCCCCCAACCTCATCACCGCTTTCGCGCGTGTCGACGGCCGGTCGGTCGGCGTTGTCGCCAACAATCCCATGCACTCCGCCGGCTGCATCGATGCCGACGCCGCCGACAAGGGCGCCCGCTTCATCCAGATTTGCGACGCCTACAACATCCCCCTCATCTTCGTTGTCGACACCCCCGGCTATATGCCTGGCGTCCAGCAGGAGAAGGTCGGCCTCATCCACCGCGGCGCGAAGCTTGCCTACGAGATGGTCAACGCCACCGTCCCCAAGATCGCCCTCATCGTCCGCAAGGCCTACGGCGGTGCCTACGCGGTCATGGGTTCCAAGAACCTCTCCGGCGACTTCAACATGGCGTGGCCGACCGCCCAGGTCGCCGTCATGGGTTCGTCTGCCGCCGTCGTCATGATCCAGGGCAAGCAGCTCGCCAAGATTGACAACGAAAAGCAGCGCGCCCACATGAAGAAAGTCTTCATGGACTTTTACGACGAGAACATGACCTCCCCCTACGTCGCCGCCGAGCGTGGCTACATCGACCGCATGATCCAGCCTCGCGACACCCGCCTCGAGCTCCGCCGCGCCGTTCGCCAGCTCGATTCCAAGGTCGAGGTCCGCGTCGCCAAGAAGCGTTCCATCTCGCCCATGTAGGGGTTGAAGGATCGCCGAAAAACCATTACACTGTCCTGCGTTCATCACCCCTGAGAGGAGAAACTTATGCTGAGCACCGCTCTTGACATCGTCGGAGACATCCTGACGTTCATTGGGACGCTGTGGCCGAACTACATCGCTCCGGCTCTCGGTATCCCCCTCGGCTCTTCCTAAGCAGAGCCCCAATCAAGCGCACCCCTCCGGGGTGCGCTTTTTTGCTTTCCGACGCCCCAAAGCAACCCCAGCAGTGTTGCCACCCGCCCGCAGGCATGCGAAGGGAACCCCCTGCTGAGGGGGTTGTATTT
>NZ_KV821024.1:0-15157 GCF_001815555.1 Corynebacterium sp. HMSC073D01
GACTCCGTGTCCAAAAACTAGTGAGACATCACTCCTTCAGCGGTCAAGCAACCGACTTGCAGCAGCACTACCTCGGTGACGCGAATCGCCGGCGACTGCTAAAACAGGATATTCCTATACGAACAGTTTTTCGAAGTTACCTCTACTGAAGGCATCCGCTGGGCACGTTCCGTGCGCGATGCTAGCGTCCTTGGCCTCTTCCCCCGCTACCACCCACAATGGGCCTGGTGGGCCACCCGCATCCCGCTCCTCCGCGAGTTCCTCACCAGCAACCTGGTCATTGTGCTTCAAAAACACACTCACTGAGTAATGTATGTGCATTGGACATACAATGTACGTATGCCTGCAAGCACTCTTACCATTCGACTCAACCAGGATCTCAAGGACCAAGCAGCCGAAGTAGCCGAATCGTACGGCCTAGACCTATCCACGGTCGTACGCGCGTTTTTCACAGAGATGGTGCACACCAACTCGATTCCGCTCTCGCTGGACTACCGGCAGCCGAACGCGGAAAGCGAAGCGGCTCTCCTCGAAACGAAGCGAATGATTGCCGCTGGCAGCGGCTCGACGTTTACAAGCGGCCGAGAAATGATCGAAGCCGCGCTGTCGCAGGGTGAAGACTGAGCGGTCCGTTGCTGTTACGACCGCTTGAGATATTGTCTGCGGTCGAATTCCGCGAAAGACTGTAACCGATCCAGAAGATCGCTCCGATTCCCGTCTGCGGAAACGATGTCCTCCACGGCAGTTACCAGCGGAGTGAATG
This sequence comes from Corynebacterium sp. HMSC073D01, assembly GCF_001815555.1. Taxonomy (NCBI): domain Bacteria; kingdom Bacillati; phylum Actinomycetota; class Actinomycetes; order Mycobacteriales; family Corynebacteriaceae; genus Corynebacterium; species Corynebacterium sp. HMSC073D01. The sequence continues at coordinate 764 of NZ_KV821024.1, forward strand.
AGCCATCACTTTGACGAGCCACCCCAACCCCGAACCTTCGGGAATAGCGCGTATCTTCTAGCGGGCCAACCTCCCACACACTTCCGGTATTAGTGTTCAACCACGTCCCAACGATGGCCGTCATCCGCGCGATCTTTTCTGTGTCATCGGAACCGGCCGCCACCTCCTTTTCGAGCATTGCTCGGGGAAATGACTCCCCCTCACGGGTCAGAATCTCTCTCTCCGCGACCGACAGACGTGCCAGAATGTCCTCTACCTCAGATCCGTCTTCCCGCCCGTCGCTTTGTCCCCACATCGGTACCATCACCTACCACTTTTCTTGCAGTCGCACATAGTACTGTCGATGGTACAGCCCAAAACCCTAAACTACGCCGAAAGGAAAACGTCGATGACGACCACAAAACGCATCATTTTGACCATCTTTGTCATTTGCATTACTGCGCTGAACATCACCGTGGAATCCCGGTGGATGGCAATCGTCGCAACTGTCATCTTCCTCGTGCTTCTGTTTTCTCCGTTGGGCGAAAAGCTCAACGATTCCCGCGATGCTGGCAATGAGCATCGCGGGTCGGGGGCCGTCTAGTCCAGCGTCCGCACGTGGCAGGCGGTGACGACGGCGTCGCCGCCCTCGGCCGTGAGCGTCACCGCGCGCGGGCCGTCGCTTGCCGCGGTCAGGGAGGAGACGCACGTGTCACCTGCGAAGACCTCGACGGAGCCGGCATCGACAAGGACGCGAAGCGTGAGCTCGTCGTCGGGGTCGACGGGTGCTGCGCGGTAGCTGCGGGGTTCGACGGGGGCTTGTCGACGGTCGATGCCCACTCGATGCGCAAGGTCATCGTAGTAGACGAAGGTATCGGCAAGCTGCAGGCCGATGCGCTCTGCAGTGGAGGCCGCGTAGTCGAGGGTGAGCTCGATGTCGGCGCAGGTGAGATCCTCTGCAAGGGTCTTTGCGCCGGTCAACGTGAACGAGCCGAAATCTGACTCGTCGGGAAGCACCTGGCTTAGTTCGGCGGCGGGGCGGAGTGCGACCTGCAGATCGTCGAGAAGCGAAACCTCGCGCGGAACCGTGAGCTGACCGGCCCAGTTGTCCGTGCCCTGGGAGGCAACCGGATCGTCGAAGGCGCCCATCCACCCGAACATGAGGCGACGGCCGTCGGGGGCGGCAAAAGTCTGCGGGGCGTAGAAGTTCGCACCCCAGTCGAGCGGGCGGTACTCGGTGAGCGGGGTGAAGTCCTGGCCAGGAGCCCAATCGCCGACGACGTAGCCCGCGTTGTGGCCGTTGCGGTTGCGGTAGCCGTCCTTCGCGGGGCCCATCGGGCAGTAGACGAGCACCCAGTGATCGCCGAGCGGGAAGAGGTCCGGGCACTCGAGCATGTAGGCATCCGGGTTCGGATCCTGGAAGACGACGCGGTCGAACTCCCAGGTCTCGAGGTCACGGGAGACATACATCCAGACCTGGCCGCGGTGGTCTGCCGACTGCGCGCCGAAGACCATGTAGTAGCGGTCGCCTTGCTTCCACACCTTCGGGTCGCGGAAGTCAAGAAGCTCGCTCGGCCCCTCCACGACGACGCCGAGCTTTTCAAAGTGGATGCCATCCTCGCTTATCGCGCGACATTGAACCTGCAGGTTGCCGTCGGTGCCGTCCTTTCCGTTGCGCCAGCGGTGGCCGGTGTAGAAGACGTTGAGGCGACCATCAGGTCCCACGATCGCGGAGCCGGAGAAGACCCCGTCCTTGTCCTCCTCGATGGAGGGGGCAAGCGCGATCGGGTGGCGCTCCCACGTCACCAAATCGGGAGAGGAAACGTGACCCCAGTGCATCGGACCCCACTCGTCCGAATACGGGTGGTGCTGGAAGAACACGTGGTAGCGACCCTGGAAGTGGATGAGACCGTTGGGGTCGTTGATCCAACCGGCAGGTGCTGCGATGTGGAAGCGCGGGTACCAGCGGCGGTTGAGCCTTTCTGCAAGCTTCTTGTTTGCTGCCGTTGCTTTTTCAATGCGGGTGTGCATCAGGTCGTCGGTCATTGGTTCATCTCCTTAGGTTCCGAGCGGAACACCTGGAACATCTGCTGATCAACGACTCTACCGACGGGGGCGCCAATCCCCATGGCACCGGCAACAGCTATCCCACTGCCTCACGTGCAGGTTCCTGCTTCCGGGAGACCTGCCCCACCCGGACGGATCCAATAAGCCCCAGTACGAGGAAGACGAGGGCGACGAGGATCGACGTGGAGGCGGCGTGGGCGAAGGCGGTGGCGATGGAATCGGCACCCGGGAATGCGTGGATCGCGCCGCCGGCGGAGGAGGCGACGGGACCGGCGATGCTCGGGGGAAGCGTGGCGTTCAGGCGGGCGGCGAGGACCGCACCGGCGACGGCGGCGCCGAGGGCGGAGCCGAATTGGCGGACGGTGGACTGGGTTGCGGAACCGATGCCGGATTGGGAGGGGGAGACGTCGGCAAGCACGAGAGAGGTGAGCTGGGCGGAAGCGATCCCGAGACCGATGCCGTAGACCACCAGTGCGAGGGTGAGCCAACCGGTGGCGCGCTCGCCGTGGACGACCACGACGGCGGCCGCGACACCTGCGACTTCGAGGGCGAGGCCGAGGATGACCGCGCGGGCGGCACCGAGGGCGGCTGCGAGGTGGCGGGCGGAACCGCCGGCGACGAGCGCACCGATGGCCATGGCGGCGAGGACCCAGCCGGCCTGCATGATGGTGAGCTCCCGGACGTTGACGAGGTAGAGCGGGAGGATGAAGATCATCGCGAACTCGCCGGTGGCGACGGCGCCGGCGGTGAGGTTTCCCCAGGCGAAGGTGGGGAGGCGGAAAAGGCGCATGTCGAGAAGCGCGGTGTCGGGGCGGCGGGACTCCCACCAGGCGAAGATGGCGAGGAAAACGACGCCGACGAGGACGGCAAGGCGCGCGGAATCCTCGATGAGCCCGTAGACGACGGTGCCGGAACCTGCGGCGCTAAGGACGAAGCCGAGGAGGTCACGGGGCATGTCGCCACCGGCCTTTGACGTGGGAACGAAGAGGACACCGAGGGCGATGATGATGAGCCCCAGGGGGATGTTGACGAGGAAGATGTAGCGCCACGTAAACGCGGTGGTCAGCCAGCCGCCGAGGAGCGGGCCGACGGCGGCCATGCCCGCCATGACCGCGCCCCAGACACCGAAGGCGATGGCGCGGTCCTTCCCGCGGAAGGTGGCGTTGACGATGGACAGCGTCGTGGGCAGGACCATCGAGCCGCCGAGGCCCTGGACGGCGCGGGCGGCGATGAGGAGTCGTGCTGTTCCGGCAAGGGCGGCGATGAAGCTGCCAGCGATGAAGATGGCGACGCCGGTAAGGAAGATGCGGCGGCGGCCGTAGATATCGCCCAGCTTGCCGAAGGTGAGGAGGAAGGCGGCGAAGACGACGGAGTAGAGGCTGGTGACCCACTGGGCGTCGGTAAGTGTGAGGCCGAGGGATTCGATGATGCGGGGAAGGGCGACGCCGACGATGGTGCCGTCGAGGACAATGAGGCTCAGTCCGGCGGCGAGGACGCCGAGGGCGATCCACTTCTGCCCGCGCACATTTTTACGTAACATCATGTCTTACAAAATAGCGCGTTTGGCGATACGTGACAAGTTGTCACGTAAGAGGGCGGGGTACAGTGTTCTGTATGCCGAAGATCAACGCACCTACTGTCGCCGAACACCGGGCGGGCGTTCTGGACAAACTCATCACCGCCGCCGAGGAAACGCTGCGCACTGATGGAATTGCCGGACTGACCGCCAAGGTGGTGTGCGAACGCGCAGGGATCGCGCGCAACGGGCTGTACCGGTACGTCTCCTCCGTGGACGAACTGCCCGGCCTGGTCATCGGGCGCTACCTGCCGCAGTGGAACGAGGCGATCACGACGGCGGTGGCTGAACACTCCTCGCCCCGCGAGAGGCTGCTCGCCTGGGTGAGCGCATCGCTCGAGCAGGCCGCAACGACCGGGCACGGGTGGCTTATGAACTTGCCGGTAACTCCCCACACCAGCGATGCTGTGGACCAGGCGCACGGGGAACTCATGGGGACGGTGCGCACAGAGTGGGAGGCGCTGTGCCCTTCGCACGCTGACGGGTTGACGTCTGCGACAATCGCCTTGGTGAGCAACGGGTTCACGCAGCTGGAGCGCGGCGTCCCCGCCGCCGAGGTGGAGACCGTCATCCGGGGCAGCGTGGAGGCCATGGTGGAGGCGTTCGGCGCGTAGTACTCCACCGCAGAAGTACGTACACGTTTTCCACACTTACCCAGTCGGCTAATTTCTCTTTCCAGGTAGCTCCCATTTTGTTGCCATAAGGCAAGGTCATTTTTTCTACGATAAACAAAACCGTTAACAGTTTCATAGCAATCTAGATATTTAATGGGAAAAAACATCGGCGTCTTCTTATCATGGAATTACGAAGGAAAACTATTTGTCCATTGCGCTAGGCCACGCCCGGGTGGGTCCCGCGCATAATCACTACCCGAGCATTAGTTCGTGTGCAGCGCGCATTTTGCTTTAAGGAGACGAAATGAGACAGACCGTTCTAATCCTCCTGGCGATCATTTGCATCATCGGAGTCGTATGTTCCGGATTCATGAGCGTAACCGATACCCAGCCTGCAATTGCTGTGTACGGGGCGATCGCGGGGAAGATCGCTTTCCCCATCTTTTTCCTTATCTTCCTCTTTGATTACCTCAGCGTTAAGAAGGAAAACGCCCGCCTCAAGTCCGAAATCGCATAGCGATCTTCCAGCGGGTGGGGCGTTTCCGACTCTAAAAGAGCTTGATATCTACGTAGGAATCAGGACACAGCGTTTCCACCGCACACACCATTGCCATGAGTACAGGTGGCAAACCACCCAGCTCGAAGCGCGGGCGCATGAACGAAAAGCGAAAAGTCTGTGTGCTCCGTCCGAGCAGATTGCCGACGAAACTGCCCGGATTGCTCGGTGCACACGGGGTGAGGCTCACGTTTGCGCACAGGCCAGTTTGTTCCGCCATCGCCAGCGCCTCTTCGAGTTTCCCGCCCATCTTCTCTTCAGACGAACACGTGAAAGTGCCAACAGCCGGGACACAGCACGGGCCCCACGCAGGGGTTAGGGCAAGACCTAGATCGGTGGACGAGAATACTGGCACCACCAGCTCCCTTTTCCCCTCAACCCCCGAAAAGTCCTGGTAGGCCGCGAGCAGCTGGAGCATCTGTGCGATGGGATAGCCGCTGTCAATCCCCACCTGAAACCAGACCGCAGGCTTGTCGCCGTGATGTTCGGAGAGGTCTGTGGCAAAGCCGGCGTCGTTAAGATCCCACCGAAAGCCCATCAGCTCGGTGTACTGCTGGATGAACAGGACAGGATCCGGTACATCTACGTGCTCTTCTAGGTAGAGGTTAGCCAAGGCCGGACGCGCATAATGTGCCATATCACCCTGCCTTACCGTGAAAAAAGGGAGGTCCTTGGCGGACCTCCCTTCGCGTGTTTACTTATTCAGGCGAGCTTTTTGCTTCTCCCACTCGTCCCATAGTTCCTTGGGCACGCGGTCACCGAGGTGCTCGAGCCACTGCTCGTTGTCCTCGATGTCGGCACGCCACTTTTCGACGGGGGCGGTCAGGGACTCGCGGATGTCGTCCTCCTCGTAGTCCAGGCCGGTGAGGTCCAGGTCCTCGAAGCGGGCGGTGAGCCCTGCCGGGGTCTCGTCGGCCTCGACCTCGCCCTCGATGCGCTGGGTGATCCACTTGAGCACACGGGAGTTGTCGCCGAATCCCGGCCACAGGAAGCGGCCGTCCTCGCCGCGGCGGAACCAGTTAACAAGGTAGATGCGCGGCAGGTTGGCACCTTCCTTCTTGCCGATCTCCAGCCAGTGAGCCAGGTAGTCACCGACGTTGTAGCCGATGAACGGGAGCATCGCCATCGGGTCGTGGCGCAGCGCACCAACCTCGCCCTCGGCGGCGGCGGTCTGGCCGGAGGCCAGCAGCGCGCCGGTCAGGACACCGTGCTTCCAGTCGCGGGTCTCGGAGACGAGCGGGACAGTGTCGGGGCGGCGGCCACCAAAGAGGATGGCGGACACCGGCACGCCCTTCGGGTCATGGAATTCCTGCGCCGCCACCGGGCACTGATCCAGCGGGACGGTGTAGCGGGAGTTCGGGTGGGCGGCGGCCACGCCGGATTCGGGGGTCCAGTCGTTACCGTGCCAGTCGATAAGGTGGGCCGGCGGCTCCTTGGTCATACCCTCCCACCAGACGTCGCCGTCGTCGGTAAGCGCAACGTTGGTGAACAGCGTGTTGCCCGGCTCCATCGACTTCATGGCGTTGGGGTTGGAATCGTAGCTCGTGCCGGGCGCGACGCCGAAGAAGCCGTTTTCCGGGTTGACGGCGTAGAGGCGACCGTCCTCGCCGAAGTGCATCCAGGCGATGTCATCGCCGACGACCTCGGCGGTCCAGCCCTCGAGCGTCGGGGTGATCATGGCGAGGTTGGTCTTGCCACATGCCGACGGGAAAGCGCCGGTGATGTAGTAGTCCTTACCCTCCGGGGAGGTGAGCTTCAAAATGAGCATGTGCTCTGCCATCCAACCCTCATCGCGAGCCATGACGGAGGCGATGCGTAGCGCGTAGCACTTCTTGGCCAGGATGGCGTTGCCGCCGTAGCCGGAGCCGAAGGACCAGATCTCACGGGTATCCGGGAACTGCGTGATGTACTTGGTGTCATTGCACGGCCACGCAACGTCCTCCTCGCCCTCCTCGAGCGGGGCGCCGACAGAGTGGAAGCAGTGGACGAAGTCGCCGTCGTCGCCAATCTTCTCCAGCGCCTCGGCACCCATGCGGGTCATGATGCCCATGGACAAGACGACGTAGGCGGAGTCGGTGAGCTGGACGCCGAGCTTCGGTGCCGGATCCGTGATCGGGCCCATGCAGAACGGCACGACGTACATCGTGCGGCCCTTCATGGAGCCACGGTAATGTTCCGTCATCTCCGCGCGCATCTTCTTGGGGTCTACCCAGTGGTTAGTGGGGCCCGCGCCGTTCGGGTCCTCGGTGCAGATGAAGGTGCGTGACTCGACGCGAGCGACATCGCTGGGGTTGGAACGGGCGAGGAAGCTATTCGGGCGCTTTTCCTCGTTCAACTTGGTGAGCGTTCCTTTTTCCACCAGCTCGCTGGTCAGACGATCCCACTCCTCGCGGGAACCGTCACAGAACTGGACCTCGTCCGGCTCGAACAACTTCACGGCCTCGACGATCCACTGGATGAGATCGACATTGTTGGTAGGGGCTGTCCCCTTAAGCCCTGGGATGGTGGGTGCAGTCATCTACATCTCCTAAATCCGGTAACACTTTATAACCCCAACACTACCACCTGTCATAACCAGTCTTAGGCACCGTCCCACATCTCTTTGTTCCACACCCTGGAATGCCCCTCAAAATCGGTATGTGCCACCTGATCTACTGTTCCGTCCCCGTCCAGATCTGCAAAAACTAGGATGCCGTCATCGGAGTAAAAAGTCGCCTCACCACCGAAAGCATTCGGAATTTCGAAGTGATCCCCATCCATGAAAAAATCCAACATATCGTCCATTTGGTTACCCCTGTACTAGGTTCTCCGCCCAGGCCTTCCCCGGGCTTTTTGCTTGTCGACGACTCCGTCTCACCCCGTACAACACACCCGCGAGCGCTGCCGCCACGGCGACGGGCAGCATCCGCGACAGGCCGACGGCCACGATGACGCTGACAATGATCGGCTCCCACAGCGTGCGGCGGCGAAACCGCGCCGTGGCCATGCGCGACACCGGCACCGGTGGCAGCGGCACGGCCGGGGGGCGCTGGCACGCCTGGGCAATTGCCTCGGGCAGGCCGTGACGCGCGACAACCACCCAGTCATCGAGGCCCGGCGGCGGCGGGGCGGTGACAACAAGGCGCCCGATGGCCGCGAAACACTCCGCGAGGATCTCGCGATCACCGGCCTCCCAGCCGTTCGGACCAGCGACGGCGACGCAGACATCCGCGCCCTTGTCCGGCCCCGCGACGACATCGAAACCGGGGAGGTCAACGTGGCCGTGGCCGACGACGCACACGCGTACTCCCACGCTCGTTCCTCGCGCCCACGCTCGTTGCTCGCGTGGGCGTGGGAGGTGCGTCGCTGGCACATTAGCATGCGGATATTGACGGGCGGTGTGGGTAACCTCGCGGGCCAAGGCTTGCTCGCGGGCGTGGGGGAGGTTGACCGCATCGATGGCCTGCTGGACGTCGGCAATGCTCGCGCAGACGACAATGGGAAACGGACCGACCTGCATCCGCGCGCGCATGCGACCCGTGACGCGCTCGGTGACGAGAACCCCCACATCAATGCCCGGCTGAGTGAGCGGCCAGGCGGCGTGCACCACGGTGGCACCGCAGACTGGAACCTCCAGTGCCGCCACCGGCGAGGTGACCGCCACCCGCGGCGGACCCGACAGGCGCGCCAACGAACGCTCCACCGCGCGACGCGCCGGACACCCCGGCGGACGGGTGGCTAACCAGGCACGACAGGTGCTTTCCAGATCCCCCATCGACAACCCCCTTTGTAGCTTTCCCCCATTGTCCGTCAGGCCACAGCCGCGCGCAAATTGAAAAATCACCCCCAGACAGGAACAATAAACTGCGCTATGACTGATTTTGATAGGAAAATGCAGTCCACCTTTGACGATGGACTAGACTACCCGCGGCTCGGCTCCGTCAGCTTCCGCCGCGGCACACTGACAGACAACCAGGCCACCACCTGGGAGACACACTGGCCCACCTACGGGCGCGAATTGGCCGACGAAGAGATCGATATTGAGGAATGGTTCGGGCGGAAAGACCACCCCACCATCCTCGAGATCGGCTCCGGCACCGGCACCTCCACCGCCGCCATGGCGCCGCTGGAACCCTCGTACAACATCATCGCCGTGGAGATCTACAAGCCGGGGCTGGCGAAGCTGTTGGGCGCCATCGTGCGGGAAGACATCCCCAACATCCGCATGGTGCGCGGCGACGGCGTCGAAGTGCTCAACCGGATGATCCCCGACGGGGCGCTCGCCGGCGTACGCATCTTCTTCCCCGACCCGTGGCCCAAAGCCCGCCACCACAAGCGTCGCATCATCCAATCCGGCACGCTGCGGCTTTTGGCCGACAAGCTGCGCCCCGGCGGCGTGCTCCACGTCGCCACGGACCACGCGGACTATGCTGCCTGGATTTCCGAACTGACTAACGTAGAACCAAGCCTAGAATTCATGGGCTGGCCGTGGGAGGATGCCCCCATCCTCACCGACCGACAAGTAATCACAAAATTTGAAGGTAAAGGCCTCCGCCAGGAGCACACCATTACGGAATTCCTGTGGAGGAAACGTTCATAATGCACGATATCGAAATTCCACACCATTACACCCCCGGCGCTGAGCCCGGCCCGCCCGACTACCTGCTCGTCTGGGATGCCCCCAACGTGGACATGGGGCTGGGCTCCATCCTCGGCGGGCGGCCCACCTCGGCGTACCGGCCACGGTTTGATGCGATCGGCCGGTGGCTCCTGAAGCGGGCAGAGCAGCTGGGTGAGGACATCGAGCCTGAGGCGACTGTGTTCACCAACGTCGCACCCGGCGGCGCAGAAGTCATGCGCTCGTGGGTGGAGGCGCTGCGCAACGTCGGCTTCGCCGTGTTTGCCAAGCCCAAGTCCGAGGAAGACTCCGACGTCGACCCGGACATGCTGGCACATATCCGCCGCCGCCACACCGAAGGCGTACTGCGTGGGGTTGTCGTCGCCAGCGCCGACGGCCAGAACTTCCGCGAGCTCCTTCTTGAGCTTGCCGACGAAGGCATCCCCGCCACAGTGATTGGTTTCCACGAGCACGCATCGTGGGCTGTCACGGCCGAGAACATCGAGTTTGTCGACCTGGAGGAGATCCCCGGCGTGTTCCGCGAACCGCTGCCGCGCATCTCCCTCGACGCGCTGCCGGAGGAAGGTGCCTGGCTGCAGCCATTCCGCCCGCTTTCTGCGCTCCTCACCGGACGCAACGCACACCACGCGGAGGATTAACGCATGTTCTACCGCTGGGGACTTTTCGCATACAAGCATCGGCGCGTGGTGCCCATCGTCGTCGTCGCTTTCATCGTCCTCCTGTTCGCGCTTGCAGGCACGCAGCTCGGCGAGCGGATGAGCCAGGAGGGCTGGGACGACCCGAACTCCTCGTCCACGCAGGCCGCCGTCGTCGAACAGGAGATCTACGGGCGCGACAACCAGGGCGACGTGATCCTGCTCGTCACCGCACCGGAGGGGAAGACCGTCGACGACCCGACGCTGTACAAATCCATGGCGGCGGAGGTGGAAAAGCTCAAGGCCAACCCCGAGGTGGAGACGGTCACCAGCTACTTCACCACGCTCAACCCGAACCTCGCCACGAAGGACAAGTCCATCGCGTTTGTGGCCATCGGGCTGGCCGGCGACGGGGAACAGACCCTGAAGGACTTCCGCGCCATCGCCGACCAGCTGCCCACCGAGGTCGCCGGCGCCGATGTGCAGGTGGCCGGTGCCACTGCTGTTGCCGACGCTTTGGACAAGGGAATGAGCAGTGACATTTCCCGCGCCGAGGTTGTGGCGCTGCCCGCCGTCGGCGTGCTGCTCCTCATCGTGTTCGGCTCCGTCGTCGCCGCGTCCATGCCCCTGCTTGTTGGCATCTTGTCCATCATGGGCTCACTCGGCATCCTCTCGCTCATCGCCACCGTGGCCCAGGTCAACGTGTTCGCGCAGTCCGTGGTCACACTGCTGGGACTCGGCCTGGCGATCGACTACGGTCTGTTCCTCGTGTCCCGCTTTAGGGAAGAAATGGCCGACTCCGTCGGCCATGACGAGGATCGAATTGAACATGCGGTGGGCATCACCGTGTCCACGGCGGGCAAGACCGTCGTCTTCTCGGCGGCCATGGTTGCCGTCGCGCTGAGCGGACTGTTCATCTTCCCGCAGGCGTTTTTGAAGTCCGTGGCCTACGGCGCGATCTCCGCCGTCGGGCTCGCCGCAGTGCTGTCGATTACGGTGTTGCCGTCGATCTTCGGCATGCTGGGGAAGAACATCGACAAGTGGTCGATCCGGAAGACGAAGGGCTCCACCACACACTGGGCGCAGACGTTCTGGGCGCGGATCCCCACGTGGGCGATGAAGCACTCCAAGCTCGTCACCGTCGCCATCGTCGCCGTGCTGCTGGGCCTCACGCTGCCGCTGGGCGGCATCAAATTCGGCGGCATCAACGAAACGTACCTGCCGCCGAACAACTCCGTGCGGGCCGCGCAGGAAGAATTCGACGAGACGTTCTCCATGCGCACCGACCCCGTCAAACTCGTGGTAGAAAACGCCACACCGCAACAGCTCGCGGACGTATTCGTCCAGGCCAATAAGGTAGAGGGGCTGACGGGAAGGTTCGGGGCCAAACCGACCGTCGACAAGACGACCGTACTAACCGCAGGGATAGCCGACCGCAAGGATAATGCCTACGTCGTTGACCAGCTGAGAAACATTGACGTGCCGGAGGGCGTGACCGTCCACATCGGCGGAACCCCCGCGCTCGAGGTCGAATCCATCGAAGCGCTGCTGGGCAAACTGCCCTGGATGGCGCTGTACATCGTTGCTGCGACGTTCATTTTGCTGTCTTTGATTTTCGGATCCGTCATCCTGCCCGCCAAGGCCGTCATCATGAACATCCTCGGGCTCGGCGCCACACTGGGCATTTTGACGTTGATGTTCGTCGACGGGTTCGGCGCGGGACTGCTCGGCTACACGCCGGGGCCGCTCATGTCGCCGGTGCTCGTGCTGATCGTCGCGATCGTCTACGGCCTATCCACCGACTACGAGGTATTCCTCTTGTCGCGCATGGTGGAAGCGCGCGAAAACGGCTCCGACACTGACACCTCCATCCGGTACGGCACCGCCCACACCGGCTTCATCATCACCGCCGCCGCCGTCATCATGATCGTCGTCTGCGGCGCCTTCGGATTCTCCGAAATCGTCATGATGAAATACATCGCCTTCGGCATGATCGCCGCCCTCTTCCTGGACGCGACAATCATCCGCATGCTGCTCGTCCCCGCCGTCATGCACATGCTGCGCGACGACTGCTGGTGGGCGCCCCGCTGGGTGAAGAAAGCCTCCGCTGCGCTGGGGCACAACAGTTCCGCCGACGGTCCCCCGACCCAGCAGCTCAACGTCGCCGACCTCATCGCCCGCCTTGAAAACGAATAAGTACCTCCAGCTGGTCATCTCGCTCGCGGTCCTCGCCGCAGCGGTGTGGTTTTTCCGCGACCAGCTGGGGTTCTTCCGCTCAGGCATTGCCTCGCTGCGCACGGCCTCCCCGCTGCCGCTGGTGCTGGCCGTCTGCTCGGCGCTGCTCACGCTCGTGGCGATGGGGCTCGTCATGCACACACTGCTCAGATCCGCAGGCGTTGACGTGCGACGACGCGCCACCGTTGTGTTGACGTTCATCGGCAACGCATGGTCCACCACCTTCCCCGGCGGCGGGGCGCTATCGGCCGCCTACCAGTACAACACGCAACGCTCCTGGGGGGCCTCGCGGCTCGTGTGCGGCTGGTTCATCGTCTTCTCCGGCACACTGTCCAATGTGTGGCTCGCCGGCCTCGGCATCGCCGCCATCGTGTTGACAGGTGCCTCCATCTCCCTGACCTCGCTGTTTGTCACCCTCGCGGTGCTCGTGGCGTTGTCCGTGGTGGTTTATGTGGTCTCGCTCAAGCACCCCCGGCTTGCCGACGTCCGCATCTCGGCGTCTTCTTTCTTCCTCGCCGCCGTCCTGTCCCTGGCCAACCGGCTTTTCGACGTCCTCACGCTCACCCTGTGCCTGTGGGCCGTCGACGCCACCCCCAGCATCTTCGGCGTGCTGCTTGCCTACGCCGCCGCGAAAATCGCCGGTGCCGTCCCCGTCACCCCCGGTGGATTGGGCCCTGTGGAGGCGGCCATGGTGGCCGCGTTTGTGTCCACGGGCGTGGATGCCACCACCGCCGCCGCGGCCGTGGTGGCCTACCGGATCATCAGCTTTGCGCTGATGACCGTCATCGGCTGGATTATCTACATCCCCAAAAGCTGGGGCTGGTGCTCACGCACCCAGCCGTAGGCGATGGTAAGAAGCATCGCCAAGCCCGTCACACCCGCGAAAATGTAGGCTATCGGGCGGATGATCTCCATGTCCTCCGAGGAACCGTTTTCATCCTTGCGCTGCACCTTAGGATCCTGCCCCTTGGCCAGCATCTGGCAGTTCTCAAGCGACCGCTGCAGCGAGTGGGTGCCGAGAGCCTTCGATGCCCGGGTGCGCTCCGCGTCCGCCTTCTTATTCAGCGCCTGCGCCACAGCCTTGACTGAATCAGAGTAAGCGGAGGAAATGAGGAACGCGTCCAGATCGCCCGTCTCCGCCTTGTAATGCTCGTCGATCTTCCTCTTCAACACCGCATATTCGGGTGCCACTGAGGAAACATCACCGGACGATAAAACCTCAGCCACCTGAGCGTCGGAAAGCTCAATAGGAGCAAACGTTGCAGGCTCGGTGACCTTTTCAGGAGCCTTGATAAACCAGCGCATATCATCGGCCTTAAAAGTGAGCGAAACCCCATCGACCGACGCCGTCAAACCATCAATCGCCTTCATCAACTCTTTACGATGCGGCGCAAAAGCCAGCAACGGATCCAGCGGAGACTGCGCACGGTACTTCTCCACCGCCGCCACGTTCGCCTTCTGCTCCGGATGCTGCGCAAACAGGATCGACTGCAGAGTCTCCGCGAGATTATTCGCACTATCGGTGGGACTTGCCAAATACGCATTAATAGCGTCCTGATCCGCCTGCTTCACCTGGATGGTGCAGGTGCCATTCGAATACTGCTCCGTGTACTCCGCTGCAGCCTGCGGCGCCACCAGCGCGGACAAACCAAGAGCCGCAACCGTAGCAGACGTGACAATCTTTTTCATAAGCCTAACAATAGCGGGTACACTTTTCGCATGTCTAACTCTAAAGCCTTGGCCGCAGATATCGCCTCCATCCTCGCCTTTGCACTGCTCGCGCGCATCGCCCACAACTCCCCCGAACTGCCGCTCAGCTTCGTCGGCTGGCTCGACACCGCCTGGCCGTTCGTCACCGGCATCATCCTCGGCTGGATCCTGACGCTGTGGCGCTCCTGGGCACCATTGAAGGTGACACCCGGCGGCGTGGCGATCTGGCTGGTCACCGTCGTGACCGGGCTTGGCATCTGGGGCATCCGGCACGCCGCGTTCCCCCACTGGTCATTTATCGTCGTGGCAAGCTCCATGTCCGCACTGTTCCTTTTGGGGTGGCGCGCTGTGGCTAAGCGATTCTTGTAATTTCGGGGGTAGTGTACCCCCTATTTGTCATGCGA
>NZ_KV821025.1:0-58467 GCF_001815555.1 Corynebacterium sp. HMSC073D01
TCTCCTCCTTGGCGGGCTCTTCTTCCTCTTCCGGCTCCTCAGTGGGCGCATCGTCCTTCTCGGCGGGCTCCTCGCCCTCTTCGCCGATCTCGCAAATAATGTCGCCTACCTCGACGGTATCGTCTTCTTCGGCGAGTACCTTAATGAGTACGCCTGCAACGGGTGAGGGGATTTCGGTGTCTACCTTGTCGGTGGAGACCTCGAGTAACGGTTCGTCTACCTCGACGGTGTCACCAACCTCCTTCAACCACGTGGTGATGGTGCCTTCGGTTACTGATTCGCCCAGCTCGGGCATCTCCACAGAAGTGGCCATTTTCGTCATACTCCTTGAGCTGTAGTCCTACGCGTTTTCACCATTGTAAGCCTATAGCCCCACCCCGTGCACACACCGGCGTTCGTGCAAATCCCTTGTATACACCCGGCATCTACCCCTAGGAGGGTGTAGTGCGGTGGTTTGTTCTGCATAGGATTCGGCTTATGCACAGCGCTTGCGCGGTTCTGGCGGCAGTCTGGTTTGTCAGACCCTGTATCGGTTAAAGTCGTAGTGTGTTTGGCTTTCTTTCAAAGGGTAAGAAAAAGGCTACGGATAAGCGCGTGAAACGGGCTCCCGGTAGCACAATTCGTGAGCCTGATCTAGTCGCTCTCGAGCGTTGGGCAGCACCGAGGGGGTATGTAGAGGGGTTCATCGAACCCGAGACGTTCGTTAACGAGATGTCTATTGTGCTTGTCGACGAAGGGGGAGACCATATTCGGAGAAAGATCGGTGGGCCCAAGGGGATCGATGTGGTTGCGAAAAGGCTGGGGATCGACATTTACGATGTGGAGGAGGCAGGTTATCCGCAGCGGATGCGGGATCGAATTGAAAAGGATCGTCTCATCCGTAAACGTCTGGAGTACCGCGAACGGAAGGCGAAGCTCCAACAAGATTCGCCCGACGGGGAATAAAAAAGGTCGCGCCCAGACGGGCGCGACCTGAGCGGGCATACTTACTTCTTATTCTTTGCTAGCCTTTCCAGCGTCGCTACAAGCGTGCGGACGGGGACGCCTGTGCCACGCTTTGGGGTGTAGCCCCAGGAGGCCCCTGTGTTGTAGGACGGGCCAGCGATGTCAATGTGCGCCCACGGAGTGTCCTTCGGCACAAAGTGCTCGAGGTAGGCGGCCGCTGAGAGCATGCCACCCGGTCGTTCACCCATGTTGCGCACATCGGCGACATCCGAGTCCATCGTTGACCGGACTTCCTCCGTAATCGGCATCGCCCAGGCATCCTCACCAACAGCGCGCCCGGTTTCTGCAATGAGGTCGCGGAAGTCCTCCGTCCCCATGACACCCGCTGTGCGGTTGCCGAGTGCGACGATCTGCGCGCCGGTGAGTGTAGCAACGTCGATGAGGTAATCGTGACCTTTAGTGGAGGCGTAGGCGAGGCCGTCGGCAAGCACCAGGCGCCCCTCTGCGTCGGTGTTGCGGATCTCGCTGGTGAGTCCACCAAAGTGGGTGATGACATCGCCGGGGCGGTAGGCTGCGCCACCAGGCATGTTTTCTGCCAGGGGGAGGTATGCAGTGACGTTGATGGTGAGCTCCAGCTCTGCTGCCGCGAGAACCGTGGCGAATACGGCTGCTGACCCACCCATGTCGGAAATCATGTCATCCATTCCCGCCGACGGCTTGATGGAGATACCGCCGGTGTCGAATGTGATGCCTTTGCCTATGAGACCGATGCTCGGGAGACCTTTTCCTGCCTTATAGGAAACGGACACCATGCGGGGCGAGCGTGAGGAGCCACCGCCGACGGCGAGGATTCCGCCAAACCCTCGCTTTTCCAGTTCTTCCGGTTCGAGGATCTCAACACTGAGGTTTTTAGCCAGCTTCTTTACCCTGGCCGCGTAGGTTTCCGGGTAAAGGTGTGAGGAGGGGGTGTTCACCAGGTCGCGGGTGAGTACGACGGCGCGTGCGCGGACGGAGGCTGCAGCTATGTCCTTCTTGGTGCCACCGACGATGGTGACTTCACAGTCGGTGTGCGTATCCGGAGCAGTCTTTAGCCCGTCGAACGAGTAAGAACCGAGGATGAATCCCTCGGCGACGGCGGCCGCGTTGGAAACCTCGGCGGAGGCTTCGACAGGGATAGTGGCAAGTGTGGTAGCGGCGCGGGTTGCATCTCCTAGGTGCTTAGCGCCGATGGCAGCGGCCTGACGAAGTTTGTCCTGGGTGAACTCGGCGCGCTTGCCTAGCCCCACCCCCACAACAAGGTGTTCCTTGGTGGCGACTGTGCGGGTACGGCCCCATTTCCCAGCGTGTCCAACTGCAACGAGAGCGGAGGTGATTTCGTCCCTCTTCTTGGTCTTTGTTGCGTCATCTGCAAATAAGCCGGTGACAACTACTTCAACATCTTTTGGAATCTTCTTTCCTGCCGCGACGGAAACAATGTGCCCCTGCGGGAAAGTGACCTTAGCCATCTGTACTCCTCCAATATTTGTGCGAAAATGGGAAAATGAGTGGACGGGTGAACCGGTCCGGTTGTAGCCAGTGTACAAAGTGTCGGTGGCTACCAGGAAGGATCATTACCCGTGCCGGATTTTTGTCTCACTATGTGAAGGATGGTTCCCATTAGGCGGGAAGGGGTGTATTGTGTGGCTATGGCTTCACTTTCCTTTACAATTCACCAGAACCCTCATCCGGCAACCGACGAAGAGATCGCTAAGGTCTTGGAAAAGCCCGGATTTGGTAACTTCTTCACCGATCATATGGTCACCATCGACTGGTCGGAAGACAAAGGTTGGCACGATGCTCAGGTCCGCCCGTACGAGCCGATTTCCCTCGAGCCTGCCTGCACCGTTTTCCACTACGGGCAGGCGATCTTTGAGGGCCTCAAGGCCTACCGTCACGCTGACGGCCACGTCTACACCTTCCGTCCTGAGCAGAACGCACGCAGGTTCCAGCGATCCGCACAGCGTTTGGCCATGCCGGAGCTGCCGGAGGACGTATTCATCGAGTCCCTGCGCCAAATCGTCGAAATCGACAAGCGCTGGGTACCCGCCGCAGGTGGCGAAGAATCCCTCTACCTGCGCCCCTTCATGATCTCCACGCAAAACTCCCTCGGCGTCCACCCGGCCAACGCATACCGCTATGTGCTCATCGCCTCACCCGCTGGCGCCTACTTCTCCGGTGGCGTTAAGCCTGTCTCCGTGTGGCTCTGCGAGGACTACGTCCGCGCCGCCCCCGGCGGGACTGGAGCCGCCAAGTTTGCTGGCAACTACGCAGGCTCCCTGCTCGCACAATCGCAGGCAGAAGAGAAGGGCTGCGATCAGGTTGTGTGGTTGGATGCGACCGAACGTACATACATCGAAGAAATGGGCGGCATGAACCTCATGTTCGTGTACTCCGATGGCGACAAGACCTCCGTTGTCACCCCCGCTCTTTCCGGTTCGCTGCTGCCCGGCGTGACACGCGACTCGCTGTTGCAGGTCGCCCGCGACCTTGGCTACGACACCGATGAGCGACGGATCTCCAAAGACGATTGGGAAAACGACGTGAAGTCCGGTGCCATGGTGGAGTCCTTCGCCTGCGGCACGGCTGCTGTCATCACGCCCGTCGGCGAGGTCAAGAGCGCCCACGGCTCCTTTACCGTCAACAACGGAGAGGCAGGCAAGGTCACGATGCAGCTTCGCGAGCACCTGACCGGAATCCAGCATGGCGATATTGACGATACCCACGGATGGATGGATCAGCTCGCCTAGCAGTTGCACCCACTCACACGATCTCGTTCGATCTGGCCGGGAGAGAGTGAGCTAGTTGCACGCGAAGAGCGATGAAAGTGGTACCCGTTTTTGGGTACCACTTTTTTATCGCACAAAACGCCGGTAGAGACGGAGAAATTGGGGCAGGTAGCCGGCAAAAACCACAATGCAGAGCAGCCGAATCACCTGCATAGTGACGACGACCGCACCGGATCCGCTCTCTGATGTAAGCGCCAGAACCGTGTCTAGAGCCCCCGGGGTGGTTGCGAGATAGGCTTCAAAGTACGTGATGTCTAGCCATTCCGTGAGGGGCCACGCGATGAGAGCACATGCACCAATGAGGACACCGACGAATGTGAGCGTAATCGGGAGGAGAGCAGAGAACGTCTTCAGGGAGGTGAGGGAGAGGGAGCCTCCGCACATCCATCCGACGACGAGGAAAGCGATGATCCGCATCACTTCTGGTGGATACAAGGAGACCGAATCCGGGATCGCAGACGCGACGATGATCATCACGAGGATCGGCCCAATGATCGAGGGGGAAGGGATATGGAGGAAACGAGCAACGGACTCCGCACCCATCGCCACGGCAATAATGATCGCGAGGCCGACCCAACCTGCGGGCTCGGGTGGAGCAGGGTGTCCAGCGGGGGCGCTCTCCGTTGTCATGAGCCAGCCCGCCACGAGCGGCAAAGAGACAGACACGGTAAGCAAGCGGAGGTACTGGTTGAGCGCGACGTAGCGGTAGTCAGCTCCTACTTCTTTGGCGATGATGGGCATGACGGATGCACCCCCTGCGAGCATCGACATAATGCCGGATTCAAGCCCGATTTGCTTGTGCGTTTTTCCCATGATGGTTCCGCCAATAATGGCCAACAGGATGGTAAAGGTAGCGGTAAATAGCCCTGGCAGCAGGTACGTCACGAACTCCCGCCAGCCGACGGTGACGAGGGGAAGAGCAGCGAGGATTCCGATCGTGCCGCGGGAAAACCGAAACAGATAGCGGTTAAGGGGAAGCTCCTTTTTAGTCAGCAAAGCGCAGGCCGCTGACACTACCAGCGGTCCAATGATCCACGCTGCCGGCACCGATGCGCGGCTCAACACGTACCCCAAGAGCACCGAAAGCGGTGCAACCACTAACCATCGCACGTGCCAGAGTGTAGTTGCCATCTGTGCCGACACCGAAAATGCGGGTCGGAGTGTGCCTGTAGGCGTCCAGGAGGAAGCGAAGGCGGGATGTATGTGTTACAGAGAGCTGAAAATAGCAGCGAGGGCGGCAGTAGCCGTGGTGCCAAGGAGAACACAGGAGCCCACGCAGTCGCCGTTGAGACCGTCGAAACGCCGGGACATGTGCGTACTGAACCAGTAGCTTAAAGCGAGCGCAATGGCGGATGCCAGAGCAATCCATGGACCCGCAACGGCGAGCGAAAAGCCACTGAGAATCGCCCACCATACGGCGATCCACCACCAGTGGACTGTGCCGATGATGAGGCCACCGAATCCGGATTCTGAAAACGGTGCAAAGCCACCGGTCGCTGGAACCTGGCCTGCGATGCGACCGGCCCATAACGAGAAGAAGACGAACCACGGCGACGGCACGGATGCGAAGGCGGCGAATTGCACGATGTACACCATGGCGAGCGCTCCGATGGCGAAGGCACCAGAACGCGAATCGTGAAGGATCTCGCGAGCCTTGTCCGGCTGGGCGTAGGAGCCCAGTGCGTCGGCAACATCGGCAAGCGCGTCGGCATGCATGAAGCGAGTGCAGAGCTCAGCAACGGCAAGCGCAAGTGCCGCGGCAAGAAGTGGTGAGTGACGCAGCGCAAAAAAGAGGACAGCGCTGCATACGCCGATAACGATTCCGGCGACGGGGAGCGCCGCCATGGCGCGCGCACCCGTCGTGCGATCGAAGGTCCGCGCCCCAGCGAAGGGGAAGACCGTCATCCAGCTGAGTGCCGTAGAGATAGCCTCCCACACAACAGACACGTGACCTGAACGCGCGGGGTTATCGCCGGGACCTGCTTTGCCACTCACCTTTTATGCACGCCTCCTAGCTGTGGAAGGCCGTGTTCACACCAGCGTCGGCGAACGTTGCCATGTGGTGGAAAATGTTGACTGCGGCGCGAATATGGGGGAGTGCCTCCACTGCACCGGAACCCTCGCCCAGGCGCATCCCCAGATCGAGGATGGGCGTGAGTTCGAGCTCTCGCAGTGCGTAGCCGTGGGCGGGTTCGGGAGAGCGGTGGCCGGCAATCCAGAACGATGACGCGCCGGGAGCCAGGCGGTTTGCCCACAGGCCAGCGGCCGTAACGATTGCACCGTCGAGGATGACAGGAATGCGTCGAGAAGCAGCCTGGGCCATAAAGGCTGCCATAGCAGCGATGTCAGGGGAGCCGATGGCCGCCAGCACCTTAAACGGATCACGCCCGAAGGGGCGGGCGCGGAACATGGCATCGCGGACGGCGGCGACCTTGGGCTTCCAGGTCGCGTCGTCAATTCCTGAGCCGCGCCCGGTGACCTTTACCGGCTCGGTTCGTGTGTACGCGCCGATGAGGGCGGCGGCGATGGTCGTGTTGCCGATGCCGAGATCGCCGGGGATGAGGATGTCGGCGCCCCCGTCTATTTCCTCGTTGGCGATGTCTATTCCGGCGTTCAACGCTGCGGCGAGTTCGTCCTCGCTCATCGCATCCTCCACGTCGATCGCCCCGCTGGACCGGCGTACGTGGTGCGGGTCCGTGGATTCCCGGTCGAGGGAGATATCGACCAGGCGGATTTCCACCCCGTGTGTTGCAGCCAGCGCGCACACGCCGGCACCGCCCTCCGCGATATTGTCGAATGTCTGGATCGACACGATCGGGTCAAAATTGCTCACACCGCGAGCGGCAATGCCATGATCACCAGCAAACACCACGACGCGGGGCTTCTTAATGGCGCGGGGAGGAACCGCGTCCTGTACTGAGGCCATCCAGGCACCGATCTCTTCCAGGCGGCCGAGCGAGCCCGGTGGTTTGGTCAGCTGGCTCTGTACTTTCCACGCCTTCGCGCGGGCAGCGGCGGACAGATCAGGCACGTGAGAAAAGAAATCCGTTGATTCCATGCAATCAATCCTAAGTCAGTGGGGTGGCCGGTTTGAGTTTGAGCGGCAGACCGGCAGCAACGAAGAAAACCTCGTGCGCGCACTCTGCTACCCGGGAATTCATCAGCCCGCAGGTATCGCGGAACAATCGTGCTGAGCGATGCTCCGGCACAACCGACAGCCCCACCTCTGGGGAAACGAGAATGATATCCGAAGTGGAGGGCAGAGCCGTCAGCGCAGCAATAAGTTCATCGATCGCCTGCTGCGGAGGCTCGTCCCACGAGGTGACGTCAAAGCGGTGAGTAAGCCAGGTCCCCAGATCGTCGACAAGCGACAGCCCGGAGGGGTGCGCAAGATAGGGGACGAGATCCTCCTCGTCCTCCGTGTGCCACGGGCTCGGGCGGCGGGCGCGATGCGCACGGATTCGCTCGTCAAAATCGGGGTCCGGCGAGATGAGCGGGCGCGCTGTGGCCACGTATGTCACCGTGTCAGGGCGCGAAGCGCGCTGCGCGGCAAGCCGTTCAGCGAAGACGGACTTTCCCGAACGCGCCCCACCAAGCACCAGCGTGATCATTAGTCGATGTTGGTCCCGGCCTCAACCTGCGGCTTCGGGGTGCGTAGGCGGCGAGGCTGCGAGGCGCGAGTCCAGGCGTAGAACCCCAGCGTCCAGCCCTTCAGCGTGGAGTTGGGGAAGTGCTCCCGCACCGCGCGGGTGGCCTTGCGCCCCTGGTAGATGCCCTCGATGAGGAAGATCAGCATGATGATCATGCCAACGATCGATGCGGTGTTGGAGATCATCGGCTGGCGCAGGCCGATAAACATGAATACCAGGAGAACGAGCATCACAGGCATGAGCCAAGAGCTCAGCATATGCCGGGAATCAACCCAATCGCGCAGGAAACGACGCTCGGGGCCGCGGTCGCGCTCGAGCAGATACTGTTCCTCGCCGGCATCCATCTTGTCCTGGATTTCCTTGTTGCGAGCGTTGCGCTGAGCGCGCTCCTTCTGCTTGTACGCCTTGTACTCCTCCTTAGTCATGGAGGCCTTCATTTCCTTACGGCGGCGTCGCATTTCGGAGTAGGAGGCAGGCGCGTCCACGGGGCCGGTATTGATGCCACGCTCACGCTCAACGTCCTTGCGCTTCGGCGTTGCGTGCCCCTTCTTCGGGGTGAAAGCCTTGGGGTTCGGGGCCTGTTTCCCCTTCTTCTTCGGCTTGGCGGGTGTATCCGAGGGGGCAGAATCTTTCTGCTTATCCGCGTCGGCGGGCAGATCGGTCTGAGCCTCCGTGTTGGTCTTCTTGTTCCGGAGGAGGTTTAGGTACTTCGATGAACTCACGAAACATAAGGCTACTAGGTCACACCTGTCCGGGCTAACGTGGGCTCGTACCGGTGGTAGTCTTCCAGGGCCTCTATTGCCGACGGCGCGGAATAGGGGGATTGACGGACGTGTTACGGTAGGTGACACGAAAACGTTTGGGTTTGCGGGCCTGCCACATTGGTGCCCGGCACTATGGCTGCTCAGGCTCTGTAGTCCAAGACTTTTAAAGAGGAGAAAAACTATGACTGCACCGTCTACCACGGGGGTTACCCTCACCGACGCTGCCGCTGCTAAGGCAAAAGCACTCATCGACCAGGAAGGTCGTGACGATCTCCGCCTCCGCATCGCAGTTCAGCCCGGTGGCTGCTCGGGTCTTCGCTACCAGCTGTTCTTCGACGACCGCGAGCTCGATGGTGATACTGTCGACGAGTTCGGCGGTGTGAAGCTTGCTGTTGATCGTATGAGCGCCCCGTACCTTGCCGGTTCCACTATCGATTACGCCGATACGATTGAGGCGCAGGGGTTCACCATCGATAACCCAAACGCAACCTCGACGTGTGCATGTGGTGACTCCTTCCACTAACTCCACGCTCTGGTAACGAAACCACTCGTTACGCGTAGCCAAACACAATGCCCCTGGTGTACGTCCACCAGGGGCATTTTCCATTCTGTTTAGAGTTCTACGGGGTACTCGCGGCGCTCTACACCTGGGTCGATTCGCTTTTCGACGAAAATTCCGTGCCAGATCATGAATGAAATGATCGTCCAGAGACGGCGGGAGTGTTCGGCCTCGCCACGCCGGTGCTCCTCCAACATGGCAAGAACCGCAGACTTATCAAAGAGATGATCGGTTTGCGATGCCGTGATCTGTTCCTTTGCCCACCCGTACAGCTCGTCGCCTGCCAGCCAGTACTTCATCGGTACCGGGAAGCCCAGCTTCTTCCTGTTGAGAACGTGCGCAGGAACGATCTGTTTGAGTGCCTGGCGCAACGCATACTTCGTCGTTCCGTGCGAGACCTTCAGCGTGTGCGGAATGTGCTCGGCAACGCGGAACACCTCCCGGTCAAGGAACGGGACACGCAACTCCAGCGAATTGGCCATCGTGATCTTGTCGGCCTTAACAAGGATGTCGCCCCGCAGCCACGTGAACAAATCAAGGTGCTGCATCCGGGCTACCGGATCCATGTCACGGGACTTGGCGTAAATCGGCGCGGTCACCTCGCGGTGATCCCACTCCGGCTTCGCCCAGGGCATGACGCGCTTGATCTGTTCGAAGTTAAAGGAGCGCGCGTTGCCGTAGTAGCGCGTCTCCATCGGCTGGGTGCCACGGAGAAGGAGTGACTTGCCACGGACTCCATCCGGCAACGCTTTACCCACTGCGCGCAGACCCTTAAGGAGAGGACCCGGGACGTACTCGAATGGCTTGAGAGAAAGGGGCTCCTTGTAGATGGTGTAGCCACCGAACAACTCGTCCGAGCCTTCGCCTGACAGGACCACTTTAACGTGCTTGCGAGCCTCGGCTGCAACAAAATACAGCGGCACGAGCGAGGGGTCGGCGACAGGGTCATCGAGGTACCAGATGATGCGCGGGAAGGCCTCTGCGTACTCTTCCGGCGAAACAATCTTGACGATATGCTCAACGCCAATCGCTTCGGCAGATTCCGCAGCAACATCAACTTCTGAATAGCCTTCCCGTTCGAACCCGGTGGTAAAGGTGAGCAGGTTCGGGTTGTGGCGCTTTGCAAGAGCAGCGATCGCGGTGGAGTCGATGCCACCGGAGAGGAAAGACCCGACAGTAACGTCAGCGCGCATGTGCTTCTCGACACTGTCTTCCAGCGCCTTCGCGATCGAATCAAAAAGTTTCTGCTCTTCACCGGCAGGCACAGGAGTGACGTTGAACTTCGGCTCGAAGTGGCGCTGTTGGTTGATAGCGGAATCAGTAACCGACAAGGTGACGGAACAACCCGACTCCACGCGACGGATATTGGCATGGAGGCTTTCGGGCTCCGGCACGTACTGGAGGTCAACGTAGTGTTCCAGGGCTCGCCGATCGAGGGAAAGATCGAGTCCCAGCTCCGGAGCCATCTCGAGGATGGATTTCTTCTCAGATGAAAAGACAGTGCCGACTTCAGTCTGTGCGATGTACAGCGGCTTGATGCCAAACTGGTCGCGGGCAGCGAACACGGTCTGCTTTTCCGAATCCCAGATGACGATGGCGAACATGCCACGCAGATGAGTGACAACATCTTCACCCCAGTGGTGGTAGCCGACGACAATCGGTTCTCCGTCACCTTCAGTATTAAAGGTATAACCCAAAGCAGAGAGCTCTTCCCGCAACTCGATGTAGTTGTAGATCTCGCCGTTGAAGGTCATTGTGTACCGCGTCGGGTTATCTTCTGGGCCCCACTGCAGCGGCTGGTGCGAGTGTGCGAGATCGATGATGGAGAGCCGGTTGAATCCGAATACCACGTGGTCGTCGTTCCAGGTTCCGACTGCGTCGGGCCCACGGTGATACATGCAGGGAAGCGCCCGCTCTACCGCCGGCACTAACTCGCTTGAGTTCCCAGACGGGACAAGTAAACCCAAAAGTCCACACATGCGGTTGAGATCTCCTTTAACAATTAATCGAAGCTTTCTTACCTCACCTATTTACCGGCGAGGGGGGTGGCAGCGGTACGTTGTGGGACCGGCTGCCGAACTGTAGGGAAAGTCTACCCGTGACGCGGGAGAGGCTTTAGCTTCCCTCTCCTCAGCGTCCGGCTCGTCCGTGCAACTGACTATTCCCTTACACGCGCGCCGCCAGTGTCGCGCCGCCAGTGTCGCGCCGTCACGTGTCGTGCCGTCACACGCCGCGCCGTCACATTACGCACCACGAGGTTCTCCTCACGGATCTCTGCCTACGGGAGGTAGGGGCAAGGATCCTGTGGGACGGTGCCCGGATATCGGCGCGAGGGAGGGGGCGCTGCGGAATCGAAGTGGGGTCAGATGTCTGGAATGTGGGGTTGGAATGGTGCAGAATTGCTTGTAGGTAGCCAAAACCAACCTTGGGGCTACACCTTCAACCTTTGGGCTACACCCGTTCATGGGTAGACGATCGGCGAGACATTTGTGACCTGGGTCACGGTTGAGGCTCGGGTAGCCGTGGCGGAGGCGGTAAACATGCAGCGCCGTGCCGTGTGAAGAGCGAAAACGTACTTTCGATTGATACCGAATCCACCCTGTAAACGGTGTGGATTCTGTTTCCATTTGCGATACGCTGCATAGATAGAAATGAACCTTTGAGAGTTCTATGAGTTTTGTACATAGGAAGGCAGACACACGTGGAACAGCGAAAGAAGCGCGGTTTTGGCCGCAACATGCTGCTGGCTGGAATGCTCGGTGCCAGCGGCCTTGCGCTCGCTGGTTGTGATGTAACTCCTCCTGGTGGCGCTGTAGGAAAATTCCTGCGCATGGGCTGGCCAGAGGGCATTACGCCGGAGGCGACCGAGGTCGGAAACTTCTGGGTCTGGGTTTGGGTAACCGCCTGGACGATCGGCATCATTATGTGGGCGTTGATGTTGTGGAACGTTTTCTTTAACACCGCCAAGCGCGCAAAGAAGGCCGGTAAGGGTGAGCTCCCGAAGCAGCTGCAGTACAATATCCCGCTGGAAATCGTCCTGACAATTATCCCGATCACCATCGTCTCTGTGCTGTTCTTCTTCACGGTGCAGGCTCAGGATCAGGTCAACGCTCTGGATAAAAACCCGAAGGTGACGGTGGATATCACTGGCTTCCAGTGGAACTGGAAGTTCGGCTACGCCAACGTTGCAGCTGACCTTTCCCCGACCGGTCAGGACTACGTCGGAACCGATGAGGCTAGGACGAAGGCAGCTGAGGAGTCCGCTTACGAGCGCGACGCCGACGGCAACATCAAGACGAAGCACCTTCCGAACGGCGAAGAGTACCAGTGGGGTGGCCCGGTTCACGGCAAGTCCCGCGATGATCGCTCCTACCTCCACTTCAACAAGATCGAGACCGTTGGTGCATCCAACGAGGTTCCGGTTCTCGTGCTCCCGAGCCAGACCCCGCTCGAGTTCCGTCTCGCTTCTGCGGACGTATCGCACTCCTTCTGGGTTCCTGAGTTCCTGTTCAAACGCGACGTCTACGCTAACCCCGAGGCTAACAACTCGGTGAACCGCTTCCAGATCGAAAAGATCGAGGAGGAGGGCGCATTCGTTGGTCGCTGCGCTGAGATGTGTGGTACCTACCACGCCATGATGAACTTTGAGGTTCGCGTTGTCAGTCCCGAGAAGTTCAAGCAGTACCTTGAGTACCGCACTGCGAACCCCGAGGCTCCGAACTCCGAGGCTCTTAAGGCGATTGGTGAAGATCCGTACTCCACCAGTACCCGCCCGTTCCTCACTGAGCGCGATGGAACCCGTGGCATTGAGTCCAACACTTTCGATTACGCGGCAAACAAATAGGAAAGGTCTGTAGAAGAAATGAAAAGCACAGCACGTATTTTCTACGGTTTGACCATCTTCCTGGTGGTTATGTCCATCATCTACTTCCTCGCCGTTATGTACGTTGAGGACGCCGGCTACCACACCGGAATCGAATGGGGTGGTGGCACTGCTCTGGTCGTATCCGCACTGATGACTCTTATGCTTGGCGCCTACTTCCACTTCACGGAAGCTCGCCAGGACGTTCTCCCGGAGGATTGGGAGGACGCAGAGACGGAAGACGGTGCCGGCCTGTACGGCTTCTTCTCCACGAGCTCCATCTGGCCGATCGCAATGTCTGGTTCGATCCTCGTTCTCGGACTTGGCATCATCTACATGCACTACTGGCTCATCGTTCTTGGTGCCGTGCTCCTGATCTTCACGGTGTTCAAGTTGAACCTGCAGTACGGCATCCCGAAGGAAAGCCACTAGTCCCTCTTAGCGAAGGCTAGGTACAATCCGCAAAAGCGGACGAACTCCTTAGGTTTCAGACCCCCGCCCTCCGGCGGGGGTTTTGTCGTATGAAAAAGGAAATAGTTCCCCGTGGCGCGAAAAAATTTATATGGGGGTGAACCGGCTTGCTTTTCCAGGGAAAACTGCAGGTCGGTGTGGGGTAAACAAAAGTTTGAGAGGCGGCTTTTGGCCGGTTTCGACGGTGTGAGAAATGTCACAGTGAAATTGGGAGAATTCCCGGCGTTTTTGGCAGACTTTTTGCTCGGTGGATGGGGAGAGCGGTGGGGTGGAGAAAAATAAGATTCCACTTCTTCCGTCTAGCAGGGGGAATATAGAGGTCGGAGACGGGAGGAAAAAGTTCCCCGCCGAAAAAGATGAAGGGGAGGAGTCCTGCGCGTCAACCAGGTATGCAACTTTCGTTGTGATTGGCCCGATATGGGAGGGTGGAGCGGGTCGAATTAGGGGCCGGAATCGACAATACTAATGGTTGTGACAAGCGCAGTTGGAAATAATACGGCAGCACCACGGCGTGTTGCGGCGCTGAACCGTCCGAATATGGTCAGCGTCGGCACCGTTGTGTTCCTGTCTCAAGAGTTAATGTTCTTTGCTGGTTTGTTCGCGATGTACTTCGTCTCGCGAGCAAACGGCCTTAAGAGCGGTACATGGGATTACGGCCCGGCTCACCTGAACGTGCCGTTTGCCCTGTCAATCACGGTCATCCTGGTGGCAAGTTCGTTCACCGCGCAGATGGGCGTGTTCGCCGCTGAACGAGGAGACGTCTTTGGTCTTCGTCGTTGGTACCTTCTCTCGGCTCTCATGGGAACGATCTTCCTTGTTGGCCAGATGAAAGAGTACATAACGCTCGTTGGCCACGGACTCACCATCCAGAGCAGCGTTTACGGCTCGGTGTTCTTCATCACCACGGGCTTCCACGCAGCTCACGTGTTGGCTGGCGTCCTCGCCTTCGTAGTGGTTTTGACGCGTGTATCGCTAGCCAAGTTCACTCCGGCCCAGGCAACGGCCGCAATGGTGGTGTCCTACTACTGGCACTTCGTTGACGTTGTCTGGATTGGTCTGTTCACCACTATTTACTTCATTCAGTAGGCCGTATTGGTCGTTTGAGGTCTGCGGGAGGCTCGCCAACCGTAGACGCGATTTCGGCCTACAGCCATTCACTTTCCATACGAGTTAAAAGGGAAATGATGGATACCACACCACGAAACGCCGACTCGGCTGCTGCCGAGAAGGCGAAAAAGGTTAGGGGCCGTCGGAAGATGAGGCGCACCGCCGCTGGTGGCCTTGCCCTTACCGTCGGTCTCTCCAGCGCTGGCTTGCTCGCCAGTGCCCTGACTCCCGATGCTCAGGTTGCTACCGCTAAGCAGGATCAGCAGGCCCTCATCGTAGAGGGTAAGTCCCTCTACGAGACCTCCTGCGTCTACTGCCACGGAGCTAACCTCCAGGGTGTCGCGGATCGCGGACCTTCACTGATCGGTGTTGGCGAGGGTGCAGCCTATTTCCAGGTTCACTCTGGCCGCATGCCGATGCTCCGCAACGAGGCACAGGCTGCCCGCAAGCCCGCTAAATTTAACGAATCTCAGACGATGGCTCTCGCTGCTTTCGTGGCCGCTAACGGTGGTGGCCCCGAGCTGAAGCGCAACGAGGACGGCTCGATCGCTATGGAATCTCTCCGTGGCGCTTCGACCACCGAGGGTGAGATCCACCCCGAGGATGTCGCCCGCGGTTCGGAACTGTTCCGTATGAACTGTGCCTCCTGCCACAACTTCACTGGTCGTGGCGGAGCGCTTTCCTCCGGTAAGTACGCACCTGGTCTTGACCCTGCCAACGAGCAGGAGCTCTACCAGGCCATGCTGACCGGCCCGCAGAATATGCCCAAATTCTCTGATCGCCAGCTGAGTGAGAACGAGAAGAAGGACATCATCGCTTACATTAAGGCAGCTAAGGAAACCCCGAATCCCGGTGGTTGGACCATTGGTGGTCTCGGCCCGGTAACTGAGGGCATGGTTATGTGGATCGTCGGCATCACAGTTCTTGTCTGCTTCACGATGTGGATTGGAAGCCGCTCATGAGTCACACAGTAAATAATCAGTACAGTTCTGAAGATCTGAAGAACATGTCGCAGGAAGACCTGGCTCGCCTGGGCACGGAGATGGATGGCGTCACCATTGCATACCGCAAGGAACGCTTCCCGATCACGAATGATCCGGCTGAGAAGCGCGCATCGCGCACCGTCGGTTTCTGGCTGGTGCTCGGCATTATTTGCGCACTTGCTTTCCTCGCGATCTACCTCTTCTGGCCGTGGGAGTACAAGGGCCTCGGTCAGGAGGGTATGTGGTGGTACACCTTCTACACACCGTTGCTCGGTGTAACGATGGGTCTGTCCATCATTTCCCTGGCTATCGCCACCGCGCTGTACATTAAGCGTTTCATCCCCGAGGAAATCGCGGTGCAGGAGCGCCACGATGGTCCGTCAGATGAAGTTGACCAGCGCACCCTGACCGCCCTGCTTAACGATTCGTGGGAGACCTCCTCCCTCGGCCGTCGAAAGGTACTCAAGGGCCTCTTCGGCACCGGAGCAGTCCTCGCGGGTATTTCGATCATTGCTCCGCTCGGTGGCATGATCAAGAATCCGTGGAAGCCCGGCAAGCTTGGCATTCAGGGTGACGGCACGCTGTGGACCTCTGGTTGGTCCCTGCTCGACACCCCCGAGGTAGAGAAGATCTACCTGGGTCGCGACACTGGTATCGCGGCCGAGAAGGATGAGCACGGCAACTACCACACCAACGGCCTGGCTCGCCTGGTTCGCGTTCGTCCGGAGGATCTCGCTGCTGGTGGCATGGAGACGGTCTTCCCGCTCCTGCCGGAGGCAGTTATCCGCCACGGCGACAAGACCAAGGACGTGTACGAGGAGCACATGCACTCGATCCACGGCCCGCGTAACGCAGTTATGCTGATTCGCCTTCGTAGCGAAGATGCCAACCGCGTCGTCGAGCGTGAAGGGCAGGAGGATTACCACTTCGGTGATTACTACGCCTACTCCAAGATCTGCACGCACATCGGTTGCCCGACCTCCCTCTACGAGGCTCAGACAAACCGCATCCTGTGCCCGTGCCACCAGTCACAATTCGATGCCTTGCACTACGGCAAGCCTGTGTTTGGTCCTGCCGCACGTGCCCTGCCTCAGCTGCCGATCACGGTGGACGAGGAAGGCTACCTCGTTGCTACGAGGAACTTCAGCGAGCCGGTTGGCCCGGCCTTCTGGGAGCGTGAGTCATGAGTAACAAGCTAGCTACCCGTGCTCGTAACGTCGACGAACGCTACGGTGCCGCCGGGTTTATCCGCACGAACATCAATAAGGTGTTCCCCACCCACTGGTCATTCATGCTCGGCGAGATTGCGCTGTACGCTTTCATCGTCCTGCTGCTGACCGGTATCTACCTCGCACTGTTCTTCGATCCTTCCATTACGAAGGTCATCTACGACGGTGCTTATGCACCGCTTAACGGTGTCGAGATGTCTCGCGCCTACGAGACAGCGCTGAACCTCTCCTTCGAGGTTCGTGGCGGCCTCTTCATCCGCCAGATGCACCACTGGGCTGCTCTGCTCTTCAGCGTTGCCATCTTCGTCCACATGTTCCGCATCTTCTTCACCGGTGCATTCCGTCGTCCCCGTGAGGCCAACTGGCTCATCGGTGTGACCCTGCTCCTCCTCTGCATGGTTGAGGGCTTCATGGGTTACTCCCTCCCGGACGATCTGCTCTCCGGTGTCGGCCTGCGAATCATGTCCGCGATTATTCTGTCCATCCCGATCATCGGTACGTGGACACACTGGTTCATCTTCGGTGGAGACTTCCCATCTGATCTGATGCTGGACCGCTTCTACATCGCACACGTCCTGCTCGTTCCTGGCATTATCCTTGCCCTGATCGCAGCTCACGTTGCACTTGTATGGTTCCAGAAGCACACGCAGTACCCGGGCCCCGGCCGCACGGAGAACAACGTCATCGGCGTCCGTATTCTGCCCGTATTCGGTACCAAGGCTATCTCCATGGGCCTGTTCACCTTCGGTGTTCTCGCCCTGTTCGCCGGTATCTTCACCATTAACCCGATTTGGAACCTGGGGCCGTACAACCCGTCACAGGTTTCCGCCGGTTCGCAGCCTGATATTTACATGCTGTGGACAGATGGTTTGGCTCGTATCATGCCGCCGTGGGAGCTGTATCTTGGTTCCTATACCATTCCGGCTGTGTTCTGGGTCGCTCTCGTTGCTGGCATCCTGGTTGTCGTTCTGTTCAGCTACCCCTGGATTGAGAAGGCATTCACCGGCGACGATGCACACCACAACATCCTGCAGCGCCCCCGCGATGTGCCTGTGCGCACCTCGCTCGGTGTTGTCGCAATCGCCGCGTGGTTCCTTATGACCCTGTCTGGTGCCAACGACCTCTTCGCTCACTTCGCGCAGATTTCGCTGAACGCCATGACCTGGTTTGGTCGCATCGGCTTCGTGGTTCTGCCCCCGGTGATCTACTTCGTCACCTACCGTATCTGCATCGGCCTGCAGCGCTCCGACCGCAAGGTTCTGGAGCACGGCGTGGAGACTGGTGTCATTTACCAGACGCCTGAGGGCAGCTTCGTTGAGCTGCACCAGCCGCTTGGCCCGACCGATGAGCACGGTCACCAGATCCCGCTGGAGTACCAGGGTGCTGCTGTGCCGAAGCGCGCCAGCCAGCTGGGCTACTCCGGTCGCCCGGGTCGTGGCTCCTGGCTCAAGGCTGACAGCCCGGAGATCGCAGCGAAGGCTAAGGAGATCGAGGAAGCGAACGATCGCGAGCGGTTCGAGACTCTGTCTGAGCTCAACCGTAGGGCCGCCGAGGAAGGCGACTCCCGCAACGTGCTTCGTCGCGGCGACTCTAAGTAGCACTCAGCGCTTGGCACACTGCCAGTAGTTCGCTACTAAGGCCAGAGCCCTCGTCACTCTGTGACGAGGGCTCCTTTTTATGTCTGTAACGGATGATCCCATCTAGTCCACGGCGGAAAACACATACCGCCACTGTATATATATAGAGCACGAAGAGTCTCGTATTTTGAAAGGCTCCTCGAGAATAGAAGCCTCCTAGACAAAGGTGACTCTGCGACAAATTGAAATCCTTCAGGCACAGGTGCCTTCAGGCTGCCCCCGGGGTCTGCAGGAAGCAACGGGGGCAATGAACGATAGGTGGACGGCTAAGTCAGCCGACTAAGGGGATAGCCGCTGACTAAAGGGGAGGGCTGCCGGATTGGGCGGGCGGTTGCCGAATCAGGCCTACGGTTGCCGGCTAGGAGGCAGAAGTGGCTGAGGGGACAGGTGGATGGTACGCAGGAGGCTAAGGGGAAACCTAGACAAACGGCAGGGGAGACTGCCGTGGGAGGCCCTAAGGTAACGAGAATGTTAACAAGAATGCGGTGTGTGGGATATTCCGCACGATGTCCATAAAGTGAGGAATGACACATAAAAGAGGGTTGGTTGTCATAACCGGATCTACGGTGCTAATTCTGGTAAATGCCAGTTCAGGGCATGGGCTAGGGGTGTGGTGGGGTGGAAGTGGTTAGTGTTACTTGGTGGTTGGAGGAGTGTTTTTATTGCCGGGTGTTTGTAAAAATCATCGCCGTTGGCGTTTCGGGTTGCGTTAGTTTGTGACCATTTTGTAACCTAATTGAGACCAAAGCGTTTTGTGGGTTTGGGTATGCCCTTTCCACTTGCGCCAAACGAACCGAAGCCCCGCTACGGGATCCTGAAGGATGTCATCCGCCAGGATGACCGTCGCAAGCTGGAAGCTGATTGAATCGGCTTTCAGTGGGCCCAAGAGAAATTTGGAGAAAACATCCGTGGGTAAGCACACTAAGGCATCGAATAAAGCTGTACGTTACGGTTCAGCTGCTTCGGCGCTCGCCGTCGGTGCGACGGCCGTCATCACCCAGCCTGCAACTGCCGCTCAGGTTACCGTACCGAACAGCAACATCACCTTCGAGGTGCAGGGTCTGGAGAACGTTCCGAACATCAACCAGGTGCCCGGAATCACCGATTGGGTTCCTTCCCTGAACCAGCAGGCTGCCACTGTTGACTACTCCGCCACTGTCAACGCTCCTGCTGCTCCGCCGGCAAAGCCTGTGGGCAATCAGATCGTCGATGCTGCAGCAACCAAGCTTGGTTCGCCGTACCAGTACGGTGCAACTGGCCCCAATGCTTTCGACTGCTCGGGCCTGACTACCTGGGCGTATGCGCAGGTGGGCAAGCAAATTCCGCGCACCTCTTATGCGCAGGCTGCTCAGGGCACCCCGGTGTCCCGTGACCAGCTTCAGCCCGGCGATATTATCGCCTTCTATGCCGGTGCATCCCATGTCGGTATCTACACCGGTCACGGGACCGTCATACACGCTCTCAACTATGGCACCCCGCTTTCTGAGACGTCTATTGACTACATGCCGTTCCACTCTGCAGTTCGGTTCTAAAAAAGCTTTTAGGAGCCCCCTGTTGCCTTCGGGTAGCAGGGGGCTTTTGGGGGATCTCTTTCTTTTGTATTTTGGGTGATGGTGGGGTCGTGGTCAATCGATGGTTTGAACGCGCCTTTCTGTTGCCTGTGAAGATATTCACGCACGTCACAACTGTAACTTTAGGTATCTCAATTCTCTTTCGCCCCGGCTGGCTAAGTGCGGAAACGTATATAGTTCATCCTGTATACGTGCTACAACGTCGCGTTATGCGGGATTAGAGAAAACATAGCTAGAATCTTCTCGAGCAGTGGTTACTCGAGGGAAGAAAGAGTGCGGTGAACTTCGTGGATGACCTTAGGTGCAGCACAGGAAGCGGACGACGCAAGGGGAAACATCGCGCGCGTTCGCATCGCCAGCTTTCACTACCCACCCGCGTAACGGCCATGGTACTTGGGGGATTTCTCGTTGTGCCACCAATGGATGCCCCGCGTGCAGCGGCGGATCCAGCGGATGTGCAGCAGATCATCGACGACCTGGAAGCCACCTCCCGGGATGTTGAAGCCCATAACGAGCAGATTGAAGCGACGCAGGTAACCCTTGAAGATGAGGAACGGCGTGTTGAGGAGCACCAAGCTCGTCGCGCCGAAGCTCGTGCACACGCTGAAGCCTTGAAAGCCGAGGCTGACCGCAAGCGCGAATCCGTCAACCAGGTGGCGCTGACGCGCTACAAGGTGGGAAACGGGGACATCGTTGCCAAACTCTGGTTCTCGGACAACCCCCAAGAAGTTATCGAGAAGCGTTCCTATCTCAACGCCTTGCGCGATAAAGCAGAAAATCAAGCGAAGGATGCTGCGCGCCAGACCCGCCTCGCGGCAGATCAGTTTGCTGACGTCGAATCGGCTGAGGCCACTGCTCGCTTCGAGATCGAGCAGCTGCGTAAGAAGCAACAGGATCTGGAAAAGGAACGCGAAGCTCTCAAAGTCCGCACTGATGAAATTCGGGCTCGCGTCGACGCTCTGAGTCCTGTGGACCGCCAGGTGTGGATTGAGAAGGACGGGCCAGTGGCCTATTCGCTTGACGGCATTACCGGCACTAACCCGGTGGGAATGGCGGCCCTTGAGGCCGCAATGAGCAAAATCGGTTCGCCTTACGAGTGGGGTGGGATCGGACCAGGTGCCTTTGACTGCTCGGGACTTATGTACTGGGCTTATCAGCAGCAGGGAATCACGATTCCCAGGACCTCAAGCGCGCAGATGGCTGGCGGGACACCAATCTCTCGCGAGGAATTGCAGCCCGGCGACATCGTTGGGTATTACGCGGGCGCGAGCCACGTAGGGATGTACGCCGGCAATGGCATGATCGTCCATGCATCCGATTACGGTATCCCCGTCCAAGTTGTGCCGATCGATAACGCGCCGATTTACGGCTACCGGCGCTACTAGCGCATGTCTAACGTTCTCGTTGTCACGAACGATTTCCCGCCCACAGTCGGCGGGATTCAGAGCTATGTGCGGGATTTCGTGTCGCTTCTTGATCCCTCGACTGTCCATGTGTTGACCTCTACACAGGATGAGAGAGAAGCGAGAAAATACGACTCGAGTGTGCCCTACACCGTTCACCGAATGAGGCAAACGGTCTTGCTTCCCACTCCGTCTGTCGTCCGTTCGATGGCGCGCATCATCACGGCGTACAGAATCGACGTGGTGTGGTTCGGAGCAGCAGCGCCACTAGGCCTGCTAGCCAACGTTGCACGCACGGCGGGTGCCAAGAAAATCGTCGCCTCTACCCATGGCCACGAAGTCGGGTGGACGCTCATCCCAGGTGCCCGTCAGCTCGTGCGGAAAATTTCCGCCGATGTCGATGTTGTCACCTACATTTCCGAGTACACCCGGGCTCAGTTGGAACCAGCTCTTTCGTCATCCACGCGCTACGTTCGCATGCCGTCAGGCGTTGACATCCACCGGTTCACCCCGGGGCTGGGGTATGACCACGCAGGCGAGCTGTGGGTTGTTTGTGTTTCGCGTCTCGTGCAGCGAAAGGGGCAGGATTGGCTCATCCGATCGGTCTCCTCTCTCGCTCATATTTTTCCCGTGCGCCTCATCATCGTTGGGGAAGGGCCGGACTCGAATCGTCTCGAACGACTCGCCGACGGGCTTCCAGTGACCTTTACTGGGCGGGTAGATCGTTCTGCCATGGTCGAGTACATTCGCTCCGCTGATGTCTTCGCTATGCCTGCCCGCACACGGCTTGGCGGCCTCGATGTGGAAGGCCTTGGGATCGTCTACCTGGAGGCGCAGGCGTGCGGGATACCTGTCATTGCGGGTGCGTCCGGTGGTGCACCCGAAACGATCACTGAAGACACCGGATTCGTTGCCCACTCACCAGAGGAGCTCACGGCGCAATTGAAGGAGCTATTAGGTGATTCGGAACTCCGTGCGCGGCTGGGGCGAGCCGGCCGGGAATATGTGGAACGAGAATGGAGTTGGGAGAAGATAGGAAAAATAGCTCAGCACGTCTTGGCGCTATAATCGACTTTTACATTCGCGCAAAGAGGAAACTCTGGAGGTTCACCTACCAATGATGAGTACGAAAGCTCCCCTCACTCTGGGGTTTGACATTGGAGGAACGAATCTTAGAGGGGCAGTGGTAGATCGCAACGGCACTATCCTCGATTCAGCGCAGATTCCCACACCTTCGTCCGAGGACATGATGGAGAGAGGAATCGTGCATGTTGCCAACAAACTGCGAGCATCGTGGGATATCGAGGCGTGTGGTTTGGCTATCGCCGGCTTTATCGACCCGGATCTAGAAACAGTCTCCTACGGCCCGCACGTCCCGTGGCGCAACGCCCCCGTGCGTGAGCGGCTTGAAAGCAAGCTTGGCATCCCCGTGCGCATCGAGCACGATGCAAACTCTGCGGCGTGGGGAGAATATCGATTCGGTGCCGCTATGCAGGCGCGCACATGGGTACTGTTCGCCATCGGAACGGGAATCGGTGCCACCTTGATGGTTGACGGGAACATTTACCGCGGTGCGTTCGGTGTTGCTCCGGAGTTCGGGCACCTCGTTGTGGTGCCCGGTGGGCGTTCATGTTCCTGTGGCAAGAACGGGTGCCTGGAACGTTACTGCTCTGGTACGGCCTTGGAGGAAACTGCGCGTGAGGTGATTGGATGTGCGCAGTTTGAGGAGTCGGAGCTCGCTAGGGCCTACCGTGACGAGCCTGAAAAACTCAGCGGTCGCGTCATTATGGCGGCAGCGAAACGAGGCGATCCGGCGGCTCTCGCCGTGGTGAACAACTTCGCAATGTGGTTGGGGCATGGGTTGAGCATCGTCTCTGATGTCCTCGATCCGGAACTCATCGTTATCGCCGGGGGCGTCGCAGACGAGGCCACGTTGTACCTGGATAAGGCGCAGGAAGTGTACTCGGAGTCCATTGTCGGTGCCGGTTTTAGGAGACTTGCGAGACTGAAGACCGCGGAATTGGGCTCTGCGGCGGGTATGATCGGTGTATCCGACCTCGCCCGCGAGGCCGTTGTGTAACCGTAGATCCCATCTAATTTAGGATTGTTTCATGCATAACAAGTGGTATTCGCTGTTTAAATCTATTCTTGGGCCGTTTTTGTACGTGTACAACCGTCCGAAGATTTACCATGCTGAGCGTATCCCCGCTACAGGGCCCGCGATTTTAGCCTCCTCGCACCAGTCTGTGGTGGACTCGTTCTTCCTGCCGTTGTTGTGCCCCCGTCAGATCACTTTCCTGGCGAAGAAGGAGTACTTTGTTGGCGAGGGACTGGTTGGGAAGATCCAGAAGTGGTTCTTCACCTCGGTTGGTCAGATTCCTGTGGACAGGAACTCCTCTGCAGCTAGCGACGCCGCTGTCGAGGCCGCGCGGAACGTGCTGGCGAAAGGTGATCTCTTCGGCATCTACCCGGAGGGAACCCGCAGCCCTGACGGCCGGGTCTATAAGGGTAAGCGTGGTGTTGCGAAGATCGCTTTCGAGACAGGCGAGACGATCATTCCCATCGCGATGCGAGGCTCTGGTCGCGCTAACCCCATCGGATCCTGGTTCCTCCGCCCGGCAAAGGTCGAGGTTGTTGTGTGTGAGCCCATCGATGCAGATGCATTCGCGTCCGCCAAGGGGCTCGAGCCGGGTAGCTACGAGGCGCAGCGTGCCGTCGTGGATCACGTCATGCATGTTCTTGCAGAAGCAGTGGGCACCGATTATGTGGATGTGTACGCAGCTGATGTGAAGAAATCCCTCGCAGCGGGCAAGGGGTACCCGGAGGGGGCAGAGCCCCGCGCGTAGGGCGCGGTGTGCGGTTTTCCGGGTCGTGCTGACGGCTGTGGGGAAGGAGCGCCCACGGCAGTGCGAAGCAGTATGCCACTGCGGAAAAACGGATCGCGTCGCTAGGCAGTACCCCCGATTACCGTGTGTTGTGAATCACATATCGCGCACGCATGGCATTGGGGGGATTACATTGGGGGTTGGAATGTTTACCTAGGCCACCTAGGGGTTTTCCCCATGAAAACCTGTTGGTGTCGCCGTTGTAGAATCTGGACAAAGCCTGCGTGCGCTACTTTTATGACACAGAATTTATAGAAGATGGCTCGACCATCGAATTGATCTCAATCGGCATTGTCGCCGAAGATGGCCGTGAATATTACGCCGTCTCAACCGAGTTCAATGCGGATCGAGCTGGTCATTTTGTGCGTGCCCAGGTGCTTCCCAAGCTCCCACCACAGGATGATGCTGCGTGGAAACCACTTGCCCAAATTACTGATGAGGTTTATCGCTTTGTTCATTCCGATGGGTCCCGTCCGCAGATGTGGGCGTGGGTGGGGGATTACGATCACATTGTCTTGGCTCAATTATTCGGTGAGATGAAAGACCTGCCGGGGGACATGCCGCGGTTTACGTACGAGCTGAAGCAGTATTGGGAAATGGCTGGCCGTCCGCGCCTGCCCGAGGTGCCACAGGGCAACCACGATGCTCTCGTGGACGCGCGCCACAATCTCGCGAAATTCAACGCGTGCATGGCAGTTCTCCCGTTGTCTGCCCGAAACTCCGCAGTTTAGTCCGCCCAGTGGGACAAAATGGGGCGGAAGTGGTAGTAATTCTTCGGACGTGCTAGGAATTAATGAATGAGTTGGACTGTAGACCTCCCAGTAGACGAGTTGCCAGATCTTCCCCCGCTGCCAGACGGCATTAGGGAACAGTTTGAGGATGTCATTTCGCGCCCCGCCAAACAGCAACCGACCTGGGATAGTCGTGTTGCCTCCCACGTGAGGAAGATTTTGGAGTCGGTGCCTCCCGTTGTCGTGGCGCCGGAAATTCGCACACTGAAGAAGCAATTGCGTGATGTCGCGCTTGGTCGCGCTTTCCTGCTGCAAGGCGGTGATTGTGCGGAGACGTTCGAAACGAACACGGAACCGCACATCAAGGCAAATATTAAGACCCTCCTTCAGATGGCCGTGGTGCTCACCTACGGAGCCTCCACGCCCGTGGTGAAGATGGGCCGTATTGCCGGTCAGTACGCCAAGCCCCGTTCCCAAGACCTGGATTCCAATGGTCTGCCCAACTACCGTGGCGATATCGTCAACGGTATTGAAGCTACACCGGAGGCACGCAAGCACGACCCCGCCCGCATGATCCGTGCGTACGCCAACGCATCGGCGGCGATGAACCTCATCCGTGCGCTGACGCACTCGGGTACGGCTGATCTGCACCGTTTGCACGAGTGGAACCGTGAGTTTGTGCAGAATTCCCCGGCAGGTGCCCGCTACGAGGCCCTCGCTATGGAAATTGAGCACGGCCTGAACTTCATGGATGCCTGTGGTGTGTCCGATTCGACGCTGAACGCTGCGGATATCTTCTGTTCGCACGAGGGGCTGCTGGTGGATTACGAGCGCGCAATGCTGCGTCTGAGTAACAACCCTGAAACGGGCGAACTGGAGCTGTTCGATCTGTCAGCACACCAGCTATGGGTGGGCGAGCGCACGCGTGGGCTTGAGGATTTCCACGTCGCTTTCGCGCGCCTCATTGCTAACCCCGTTGGGATCAAGATCGGCCCCGGGTGCACCCCGGAGGAGGCCGTGGCCTACGCGGAGCGACTTGATCCGAACTTCGAGCCCGGTCGCCTGACGATGGTCGCTCGCATGGGCTACGAAAACGTCCGTACTGTGCTTCCTCCGATCGTGAAGGCTGTCGAGGAAAGCGGTCACAAGGTGATCTGGCAGTCCGACCCGATGCACGGGAACACGTTCACCTCCTCCAACGGCTACAAGACGCGTCACTTTGACAAGGTCATTGATGAGGTTCAGGGCTTCTTCGAAGTGCACCGCTCGTTGGGCACGCACCCAGGTGGCATCCACATCGAGCTGACCGGCGAGGACGTGACCGAGTGCCTCGGTGGTGCGGAGGATATTACGGACGTCGATCTCCCCGGTCGCTACGAGTCGGCGTGCGACCCCCGTCTGAATACGCAGCAGTCGCTCGAGCTCGCCTTCCTTGTTGCGGAGATGCTTCGCAACCACACGTAGGATCGCTGGCTGACGCCTACTTCAACCACACACGGAGGGTATCTTGCTTTTCGACGCTTGTACCCTCCGTTGGTGTTTGTTTGTAGGCTTTTCCGCCGGAGATCCCATACAGCTTGGCGGAAAGCCCGAGGGAACGCAGTGTCTTGTCGATCTCTTCGCGTGACAGACCCGTCAGGTCTGGGACGCGCACCTTGTCGGAGACGACAAGGTCGACTTTGTTGTCCTGCTGCTCCACTCGGGTTCCTGGCTTGGGATACACCGCTTCAATGATGCCGGATTGAGAATCGGCGGTTCCTTCAAATCCGGCCTTTTTGAGGGTCTCAATCCCCTCCGCGACGGTCTTGCCCGTGACATCGGGGACTGTGAGGGCATTTGACACGACGAGGTCGACGGAGGAGCCGGAGCCGGTGGTTTCGTTAGCCTTCGGGGAGGACGCGATGACGGAGCCGCCGGCGACATCTGCGGAAAACTGTTTCGTTGTCTCGCCGAGGTCAAGTCCAGCCTTCTTCAAAGCGTCGATGGCATCCTCCAGCTTTTTTCCTACGAGGTCAGGGATAGTGACGGGCTTCTTGCCTTTGGACAGGTGGATGGTCACCGACGACCCGACGGCTACCTCCGTGCCAGGCTGGGGATTAACTGCAGCGACGAGTCCCTCGGGTACGGTATCGGAGTAGGTCTCTTCGCCCATGACAGGTGTCAGAGTCCGGCTCTTCAGCTGCTGCTCGTATTCCCCGGGGCTCTGCGAGCTCGGGAGCGCGGGAATCGTGGGCTTGCCGAGCGATACATAGAGGACAACGGAGCGACCCCGAACCTCCCGTTCGCCTGTGAGCGGGTCAGTTCCCGTGGCTTGGCCTTTGGGCACATTGTTGTCATAAACCTCGATGACGACCGGCTCAAAGCCGGCGTTATCGATCTGCGCGTATGCCGCATCCTGGTTGAGACCCGTAATGTCCGGCAGCTCGCCATAGCGCCCCGAACCGAACCACCAGCCACCAACGCCGACGGCTGCGGCGATGAGCACGACGACAACAAACCACACGATGAATCGGCCTGTGGAGCGGTTACTTACAGGTTCCGGCTGCGTCTCCGGTTCGGGTTGGCTGGCAGGCTCTGGGGCCTGCACGTAATCGGCAAGCTGATTGTGCTCCTGGCTGGCGGGCATGACAGCAGTTTCGGGGTTTTGTGCCGGGGCAGTGACTGTCGGGAGAACTGCGGTCTCATGACCCGTCCGGGTGAGGACATCGGTGGCGACCGTGAGATTCGATCCTGCGCGTTTGGCGGCGGTGTTCTGCGGGACAGGCACCTCGTATTCAGGTAGTTGCAGTTCGCGGGCGACATCCTCGAGCGCATCGAGGAACTCCTGCGCATCGCTGAACCGTTCTTCTGGTTCCCTCGCCGTCGCAGTGGCGATGAGATGATCAAAGAGGTGGGGGACACCGTCGATAAGCGTGCTCGGGGGCGGGACGATCCCGGTGACGCGGGCTCGGGCATGCTCGTATACATCGTCGCCGGAGAAAGGCGTGCGTCCGGTGAGCAGCTCGAACAAGACGATGCCTGCGGAGTACACGTCGGAGGCCGGGCCGATCGGCTCACCGGTGACTTGTTCGGGGCTGAGGTAGGCTACCGTCCCCGTGATCTTGTGGGAACCCGTGACGCTTGTCGACGCTGCCCGGACGAGCCCGAAATCCGACAGTTTGACCTGGTGGTCGCCGTTGATCAGGATGTTGTCGGGTTTGATGTCCCGGTGCACCATTCCGGCTCGGTGGGCGAGGGACAGGGCCGTCAGCACAGGAATCATGACAGCGGTGGCAGCATGCGGGGGCATTGGCCCGCGCTCAGCCGTGAGCTCGCGGAGGGTGCCTCCGGTGATGAGCTCCATGATGAGGAAGTCGTACGCCCCGTCGGAGCCCGTGTCGTACACGTTGACCAGGCACGGGTGACTGAGCTGTGCCATCGCCCTTGCCTCGCGCTTAAAGTGCGAACGGGCGGCCGGGTCAGCGGACAACTCGGGGGAGAGCACTTTTGCAGCCACGTTTCGCCCCAGGCGCGTGTCGACGCAGCGGTAGACCGTGGACATTCCACCACGTGCGATCGGGCGTTCAACGCGGTAGCGACCGTCAAGTAGTTCTCCATTGCGAGGGCCATTCATGCCTCAAGTATTGCTTATATCGGTCCCCCCATGCCATTTAGGGGCGGACATAAGGTACGTTAGGGGTGTGAGTTCAGTACCAGTTTCTGAAAACGTCCTGCCGGAAGGCGAACCCCTCTACACTCTTGACGAGGTAGCCGACCTTCTCAATGTCCCCTTCAGCCGTGTGAAGCAGCTGCTCAAAGATCACAAGGTGAT
This sequence comes from Corynebacterium sp. HMSC073D01, assembly GCF_001815555.1. Lineage (NCBI taxonomy): Bacteria > Bacillati > Actinomycetota > Actinomycetes > Mycobacteriales > Corynebacteriaceae > Corynebacterium > Corynebacterium sp. HMSC073D01. The sequence goes on from NZ_KV821025.1 coordinate 28,434, forward strand.
CGCCGTCAAGTCCGGCAAACAGCTGTGTATTCCCAAGCGTTTCTTCAACGGCGATGACACTCTTAACAAGCACGTCACCGGAGCAATCACCGTGTTAGCAGACGGTGGCTACAACGATGAGGATATTCTCCGCTACTTCTTCACCGAAGACGAGACCCTTCCCGGTCGTCCTGTCGATGCCTTCCATGGTCACCTCGCCCGCGAAGTCCTTCGCCGTGCGCAGGCCATGGCCTTTTAAGAACACGGGGTGTCAACCCCCTCGCTACAACCTGTGGGGGAGAGCGACACCCGTCAATGCATGGGAATAGACGGTGGCCGTAATAGGAACGGCCACCTCTTCTATACACACGTATGAAGCCCATTCGTGGCCAGCACAAGGGATGGTCTGTCACCGCGTGCGCAGCCACATAACTTTGTCCCCGTACCGGTAACGTGACAATTTCGTGCGCTCCGGCTCTGTTTCGATCCGTAACCGCATCGAACCGGTTCCGAATCGATCCGGTTACGCATCGATCCGGTTCCGAATCGATGTTAATACCGTGTCGATTCGGTATCTATGCGGTGTTTTCTGTGAATTCTTGGAGCGGAGGAACAGCCGTGGGGTCAGAGTCGCAGACGCACGCACCACATGCGGGGCCGTACCCGCGAGGCTATAAGAGAGCCGCAGGCGCAGCCACGCGGGGAAGATGGTGGTCATCGCCCCATCGCGGGCTGCAAAAGAGGGGGCTTCGTAGGGGAGTCGTACTGTGTGCTGGAAAACCGAGGGGAAAAACCACTGCTCCTAAAACTGTGTCGTGCCTCGTCGAAGGAGCCAGCGAGCCACCGGTGATACCCCGCGCACGTCAACCGGGGACGCCCAGTAGCTCAACTACACCCGCCTAACCCCCGCAACAGCGGAGTGTTTCGTCCGCGCATAGGCGTTACTGCGTTGCGCCCTTTCGATAACGATTGCGACGATCGCAGAGCAGAAGATGACCGGGACCATGATCCAGCCGTTATACAGATGATGGTTTCCGGAACCTGCGAATGAGAGACTGACGGTTAGCGATGCAGCGATGGTGAACTGGATGAGTCGACGGGGTGGCTTGATCGCCCCCACAAGAGAGAGGGCACTGGCGTAATACCAGGGCAGCGTGACGGAGTTGAACACCATGAGGGAGGCATAGGCGGCAACCGTGCCCCGCACATTGTCACGAGTTGACCTGCGGAAGTACCACCACGCGATGACAAGGCCTATGAGCATGAGGAGGCTGGTGACGGTGCGGATGCCTCCCAGAACCGCGTTGTATGAAAAATCTGGGTCGATGAGGCGCCCGATTGGAGTGACGAAGCCGGCCAAGAGGGACGGGAGCGCAAGGGGGTTGATGACCTTCGCGTTTCCGGTGATCTGCGAGACCCATTCCCAACTAGTACCGGAAGCTATTGTGACGAGAGCGACTGTGCCAACGGTCTCTGCGGCAAGGACAATGCCGGAGCCGACGAAGGCGATAGCGGGATGAATGCCGTAGCGGTTGTGCAGGCACCGCACTGCCATCCAGACGACGAATGGCAATGCGATGACGGCAGTAGCCTTAAGCGAAACGGAGACGGAAATCACTGCAACAGCTGCCACAATGTGCCAGGGGCGTTCCGTCACTGCCCACAAAATGCCGAGACTGACGAGGCCCACCATGACGGATTCGTTGTGCATCCCGCCGACCATGTGAAAAACCATCACGGGATTAAGCACCCCGAGCCAGACCGCGAGACGCGGGTCGCCACCGATGCGACGCGCGATACGTGGCACGCACCAGGCAATGAGCGCAAACCCTCCGAGGGAGAGAAGCTTGTAGCAGATTACGCCGAGCGTGACATTTTCACCCACAATTCGAGTGATGCCCTCACCGATCCACAGGTGGAGTGGCCCGTAGGGCGTGGTTGTGTTTCGCCAATCGTGGGAGACCTCGAGGAGGAAGGGGCCGGGATTGACGGCAGCACCTTGGGTGTAGGGGTTGAATCCATCGCGCAGCATAGCTCCCTGCATGAGGTAGGAGTAGACATCGCGGGAAAGGATCGGGGCTGCGAGGAGCAGTGGTGCGGTCCACCAGACAAGGAGCGGCCGGAGACGAATATGGTGCAGCCGCATCCCAGCGATGCACCATGCGAGGACGAATAGGACGAGGCCACACCACAGGACAATGTTGGAGAAGGATGCGCCATGTCCAAAGGACAAAAAGTCGAGGTGCAACGCGCGGAGAATGCCACCTTTGTAGCGAATTGCACCAGCACCGAAACTGCCGAGGGCAATGAGAACGGATCCCGCTGTACCAAGCAGGAGTGGGCTGGGCGCAGCGTTGCTGAGACTGGTAAGCGTCTTTTCGGCTGAGGTCATTTGGTACGCTGCGTGGTCTTGATGGCGAGTTCTTTGAGGATCGTTGTGGCATCATCCGAGATTGCAGCGGTGTCGAGGCACGAAAGGCCAGTGTCACGAAGCGTAGCGATACGGCGTTCCATGTCATCGGCCGCGCCGGAAGCGCGGATGATGTCGGCGAGTCGGGCTATCGTCGCAGGGTCGGATGTTGTGCCAACATTATCGAGGAGGTACTGCGCCTCGGGGGTTCCGTTGAGCTTGTCGACGGCGACAGCCAGCAACTCCGTGCGCTTTCCTTCGCGCAGGTCATCGCCTGCTGGCTTTCCCGTTACCGAGGGATCACCGAAAACACCGAGGAGATCATCGCGAAGCTGAAAAGCGATCCCCAAGTTGCGACCGTAACCTGCAAACGCTTCCAGAGTGGAGTCATCAACACCAGCGAGGAGGCCACCGATCTGAAGAGGCCGGGTGATCGTGTAGGAGGCTGTCTTGTAGATGTTGACACGGCGAGCCGTGTCCTCGCTTGTTTCTCCCACGGCCTCGGCACTGATATCTAGGATCTGACCACCGATAACCTCGGCTCGCATGGCGTTCCATGCTGGTCGGGCTCGCATAAGGTCGCTGAGCTCGACCCCGGACTCCATGAACATATCCTCTGCCCAGACGAGTGCTAAGTCTCCAATGAGGATGGCTACGGAGGTTCCAAACTCTGCGGCTCTCTCCGTTGGGCCAGAGAAGCCAGGGTAATCGCGGAGGTACGTTTCCATCCGGCGATGAACAGTGGGATTGCCACGACGGGTATCTGAGGCATCGATGATGTCATCATGGATGAGAGCGCACGCCTGGATGAACTCGAGCGAAGAACATGCGCGCTGAACGGCGGTGTTAGATTCGTCGCCACCACCGCCGACGTACCCGGCCCAGGCATAGAGGGGGCGAACACGCTTGCCGCCGGAGACCACGAAGTCACTCAGTGCTTCAGATGCCACGTCGACGTGTGATCCTATGGCGCTGACGTGGGGCCGGTGGGATGCCAAGAATTCCTGCAGGTTTTTGGTAACGCCTGCCTGGACGGATGCTAGTTCAAAAGCCACGGGATCTCCTTACGCGCGAAATCAGCGAACCTCGCGCCCTGTGCTGTGGGCGCACTTCAACGATACCGGCCGCCTCCCAGCGAAAGCCGTTACGGTTCCCGCTGCGTGTACAAAACAGCGAAGGGGCGGTTATCGCCGTAGAAGTAAAAGTGACGGAGCAGGTCTCGAAAGCCGAACTCTGGTGAGCGGTATAAAGAGAAGGCTCGGTTAGCTTCGTGTGGCACCTCAGGAGTGGAAAGAACGACGCACGGACGATCAGTGCTGTCGATGAGTGTGCGCAGGAGTTTCCTCCCGATGCCGGCGGATTGCGCTTCGTCCCGGACATGAATCTCGGATACCTCAAAGTAGTTGTGCATCAGCCACGAGGCGTCGATGCCGACGGGATGGCGGGTACGTACCCCCCGTGCTATCTCCCGATGCCACCAGCTGTCCCAATCGGCATTATGGCCGTAGCACACCCCGAGTGGGACATCAGGATAACGGGGGTCGACGGCCTCAAATGCATGGAAACCGTCGAGTGTGCTGTCGTGCTCCCAAGCGGCAATACGTGAAGCACGGAGACGAGAATCGTACCGCATAGCGGCCATGTAGATGGCCACATATTCCTCCACCTTGCTGAGGAATCTCTCGATAGAAAGGGGCCGGACCACGGCTTGAGCAGGGTCTGGCCCATCGAGTCTGGCAGGGGGTTGTGGAGACGCGCCCGGGCCGAGATTAGCTACGAGCCAGGAAACCAGTGCAGCAGACGGCTTGCCTATAAAAGACATGACAGTGGCTACTTTCCCGGAGAAAACGGTGTACCTCTTCAGTTTGTCACGGGTTGGATCGTTGTGCGGGCGAGTTTGGCGAATTGGGTCTAATTAGAACAACTGTTCTAAAGGTGTTGCTATGTCGTGGTCTCGCAGGCATACATTAAGCATTGGTTGTTAAGTAAGGAGGAACATGATGGCAGGAAATGTTGTATCGGCTACCGTTGGCGCAATAAAGCGTCAAGATCCGTCCGCGGTCTTTATGGCGAAGGCGCACGGTTTGCTCCTTGCTGCGGAGAAAGCGTACCAGGATGGTCGCTATTCGGATGCGCTTGAACAGGGGTATCAAGCGGCGTTGCGTATTGCCGGCTCCCGAATTAGCCCCCTGTCTCAGCGGAAACGGAAACGCGCCGGGGTGAGCGTGTGGGAAAAACTTGCATCTGTGGATGAGGCGGGGGAAGCTCAGGCGCAGATTTTTGAGCCTTATTCTGCCGTTCGGTCGAGAGTGCTAAACGGGCTTGACAAGGACGTTTCTCCTATCTGTGTGCGAAGGCTTTTGGCACATGTTTCGGAGTTTATTGACTTCGCAGAGCGGGAGCGGGGGTGGCTTTCCCCCGCAGCGTAGAACGCCGTAAGATGGAAAGTAGCTAGCGACCATGTTGAGGGAACATTTTCCGATGTATGTTCGTTAGTAAAAAGTGAAGAGGCTCGATGGGATGTTTACCGGGTTGATCGTCGCCCGGTGGGTGCTGTCGTGCTGAGGTCACATACCACTTTTCTAAGGGAGGACACGTGGCACTGACAGATAAGGAAAAGGCAACGCTCCGCGAAATGGAGCGCCTGCTCGAAGCTGACGACCCAAAGTTTGGTTCGTCTATGCGTTCTGCCGGCCGTATGGGCTCTGGTCAGCCGGGTTTTAGCCTCCGTGGCATTGCTCTCGTTGTGGTGGGCATTGTGCTTCTCGTTGGTGGCGTTGCTCTCGCTTCGGAGAGTATGTGGTTCATCGCCTTGAGTATTGTTGGCTTCCTCGTGATGTTTGGTGCGTCTCTGTGGATGCTTAATGGTGGCGGAAAGGTTGGCGGCCAGACACAAAACCTCAAGAGTTCACGCCAGAAAGTCCGCGCTGTGAAGTCGGACCGAGGAATCGGAAGCCAGATGGAAGACAATTTCCGTCGCAGGTTCGAACGCTGATTTCTCTCTAACTAGAGCCGGTAACCCCTACAGTTGGGTGCCGGCTTTCTTTATGTCCCCACTTCGCCCCACTCGTGTCCCCCACTTTGCCCCACTGGCGACCCCCACTTCGCTCCACGCGGTGGTGTGTCGTGGGGTTTTTAGTATTTTCGGGTTCTACGCGTGTGACTGATGGGGTTATTGACGGCTTGAGGGGGCTTAAGTTATCACGGTGAGGGGTGAAAAGGGGGTGAAAGTGAGTGCCTCTAGGGAAAAGTCACCACCTTTTTTATTGGCTTTGACGTGCGAAAATATTATTCCTGAGGAAAATTTATCGTCCGTGGTGGTTGAAAGTGGGGGAAAGTGGGGTAGGGTGGACGGTGTTGGTAGGGAAAGGAGGGACGTGTCCCTTGTTTATCTACCGCGAGGAAAACGGATACAGCTGAGATACTGACTGACCGCTCATCTGAGTGGGGAAGGGAGTAACCGAGATGTTTCTTGGTACTTACACCCCCAAGATGGACGATAAAGGTCGCCTCACGCTACCGGCAAAGTTCAGAGATGACTTGGCTGGCGGGCTTGTGGTGACGAAAGGGCAGGATCACAGTTTGGCCATTTACCCCAAGGAGGAGTTCGAGCAACGAGCTCGTAAGGCGGCACGAGTGTCGCGCACGAAACCAGAAGCGCGCGCGTTCATTCGTAACCTGGCTGCGAGTGCGGACGAGCAACGTCCAGACGGGCAAGGCCGAATCACCCTGTCTCCGGCACACCGGAAGTACGCGGGCCTGACAAAGGAATGCGTAGTTATCGGCTCCGTAGACTTCCTCGAGATCTGGGATGCACAGTCCTGGGTCGACTACCAGGCTGAAACAGAAGCCGATTTCTCGGCTGCTGAAGATGAGGTCTTGGGTGGCCTTCTGTAACAAGGGGGCTTCCCGTAAGCGCGTAGCGCGTGCAGGAACTCTGCTCGAGTGGGCGGGGCTTCGTTCTGATGTACTTCCCCGATATCAGAGCGGGCCCGCACTCGGGCAGGGCTCTGTACGCACTCAACTCACTGGTGACGCATTGTGCGTCGCCGGAAAACCATGAACACGCGTCGACGGATAAAGGGCTCACTGGAAGGAGGGGAGTGGCGCATGAACAATCACACGGACGTGGATACCGAGCGTGCCACGCCGATCCTTTCCACGAATCAACGCGAGCGCGATCTGCAAGAAAATCACGGTCATGTTCCCGTTCTGAGAGACAGAATGGTTGAGCTTCTTCGGCGCGGAATAGCAGTGGATGGGGCAACCGGAATCGCCGTAGACGGAACGCTGGGCGCGGGTGGACACACGGAGCACTTGCTGGCAACCGATCCCAACGCGCGTGTCATCGGAGTCGACCGGGATGCACAGGCGCTCAAGGATGCTACAGCACGTCTAGCGCCTTTCGGCGACCGCTTTGTTGGTCTCAATGTGCGCTTCGATGAATGGATGGAGGCGGCCTCATGCTCCTCCCATCCACTGTGCCAGGAGGCCGCGGCGGATGGTATCTCCGGGGCGCTTTTTGACTTGGGTGTCAGCTCCATGCAATTGGATCAAGAGGAACGTGGATTTGCTTACAAGATAGATGCTCCACTGGACATGCGGATGGACCCGAGCAGGGGCATCACTGCGGCCGACGTACTCAACACCTATTCACACGGAGACTTGGCGCGAGTACTGAAAACGTACGGCGAAGAGAAATTCGCCGGCAAGATTGCGTCGGCAGTGATTCGGGAGCGAGAAAAGGAACCGTTTACGCGCTCCGGGCGTCTCGTTGAACTCTTGTACGACACGATTCCCGCACCAGCTCGCCGTCACGGCGGGCATCCCGCAAAGCGCACCTTCCAAGCGCTGCGCGTGGAGGTGAACCAAGAGCTTCGCGCGCTGGAACAAGTGATTCCCGTCACCGCCGATGCTTTGCATGTCGGCGGAGTAATGGTGTTCATGAGTTATCAGTCGTTGGAAGACAAAATAGTCAAAAAAGCGTTGGCCAAGCTGACCACGTCCACGAATCCGCCAGGGTTGCCGGTGGATCTTCCCGGCACCGAACCCCATTTCGCTCTTGTGACACGGGGTTCAGAGAAAGCATCCAAGAAAGAAATCGACCAGAATCCGCGAGCCGCGTCCGTGAGGGTACGGGCAGCTCAACGTGTTCTGAATGGAGACAGGTCATGACGCTTCGCACACGACCCAGCACGAGAAGTCGGCGCTCGACGGCGCGCCAGCAGCGTAGTGTAACGCGGCGGCCCGCCGGAACCCTGGTAGATCACCGTGATGAGCTGCGCTCTCGCACCGCAGTTCCCAAATCGCCGAGTAAGTTCCGACCGGCGACGCAGCCCGTGCCGGCGCGTCGGTTCGGTCATTCGCCTGTCACCAAGCCGGAGCACTCGTTTGGTCGGAGGCTGGGATCCAAGCAGATCACCTCGTACCGGGGACGCCGGATCGTACACGAAAAGGCGGATACCAACACCGTCCGCTTCGTAGTGTTGCTATCGGTGTTCCTCGCTGTAGGCGTAGCAATCTCGGTGTGGTTGTCGGGAATCGCAACGCAGCAGTCCTTCGATTTGAACCGTCTCGCACAGCAGGATACGACGCTATCGCGTGAGTTAGAGACGGCAAACCGAAACCTGGAGGAGCTCCGCAGCGGTGCTGAAATCGCACGCCACGCGCAGTCGACCGGGGCTGTAGTAGCCACCGAGCCGGGGATTTTGACCACCGATGAGGCGGGGGCTGTCATCGAGCAGCGTCCCGCTAACCCGGCGGAATCCCGCCCGCTTACCGACGTAAACGACGCGCCAGTGCGTTCCAGCAGGGCATCGAGTTCGCCCGAAGGAATGGATGAGATCACGGATTCGGTGGTTCAAGTTCCCCAGGAGACGAACAAACCCTTGCTTCGTTCGAATGCAGGTCTTGCACCGTACGATCCCAATCAGAGGTAATTGTCGTGCGTGCCTACAGCCAACGCGTCCGCCTACAGCTAGGCTGTGCGGTAGTTAGGAGTTAAGGGCACGCAAAAGGAGTGAGGATGCAGTCGAGGCCGTCGAATAGCCAACGAAGCGCAACCAGAAGTGCGTCGGCAATGCTGACCTCCCGCGTGAAGATCATCAACATTGTCGCGGCTGTCCTCGCGATCGCTCTCGTCGGTCGATTGGCACTCGTGCAGGTTGTGTGGGGGCCACGGCTTGCCATGCAGGCGGAGGAGCAACGGACGAGGACGTATATCGATCCTGCACGGCGCGGTAGTGTGGTGGATCGGACTGGCAAGGAACTGGCGTACACCATGAAAGCGAGCACGCTCACCGTTTCGCCGAACATCCTGCGCAAGGAATTGCCCGTGTATATGCGTGGCAAACTCATTGAGTCCGGTCAGTACGAAAAGTACACCAACGATCAACTTCATGATCTCGCGGTCCAGAAGGCGGAAGAACGCATTGATGAGATGGCTCGTGAAATCCCCAAAATGGTGGAAGAATCCGCAGCCAATGCCACTGATATCAAAGAAGAAGACATCAAGAAGAAATTGCTGGCGGACTCCAACTACGAAGTTCTCGTCCGGAATGTTGATCCGGACGTCGCCGCGAAGGTGCGCGATACCTTCTTTGGTATCGCCGCAGACCACCAGGACATCCGTCAGTATCCCAACGGCGCGATCGGAGCCAACGTGATTGGCAAGGTGGATACCGATGGCTCGGGACAGTTCGGCCTCGAGGTATCCCAGGACGCAGTCCTTGGCGGAAAAGACGGAAAGAAGACCCAGGACGTCGCTGTGTCCGGCGAGTCCATCCCGGGCACACTACGAGATGTCACTCCCGTCGCTGACGGCGCGAACATCAGTCTGACGCTCGACCTGGATCTGCAGACATATGTGCAATCGCAGGTGCAGCAGGCTAAGGAGATGTCGAAAGCCAAGGGGGCGGAAGCTGTCGTTCTGGATGTAAAGACTGGCCACGTTTTGGCGATGGCAAATTCGGACACGATTGACCCCACCGGCGACATCGAGAAGCAGCTGAAAAAGGAACGCACGTTTGGCAACACGACCATCAGTAACCCCTTCGAGCCCGGATCGGTAGCCAAAATTATCACCGCCGCAGCGGCGATTGAAGAAGGCGTGACGCAACCGGACACAGTGCATACTGTGCCTGGGTCTATCAACATGGCGGGTGTCACCGTCCGCGACGCGTGGGATCACGGCAACGTGAACTACACCACAACCGGTATCTTCGGTAAATCCTCCAACGTGGGTACCCTGATGATCGCCCAACTTGTGGGCGAGGATACATACGCACAGTACCTTGATAAATTTGGCATCGGAAAACCGACGGGGATCGAGCTTCCAACGGAATCAGCCGGTCTGCTCCCCGCCCGCGAGCAGTGGAGCGGAGGTACCTTCGCCAATCTGCCTATCGGTCAGGGAATGAGTTGGACTCTGTTGCAAATGGCGAGTGTGTATCAAGCCATTGCTAACGGTGGTGAAAGGATCGAGCCGCGAATCATCGATTCGGTGACGGCACCAGACGGAACAGTCATAGACCAGCCCGAACCAGCGCGCACGCGGGTTGTGAGTAAGCATACCGCTGCAACGGTGCTGGACATGTTCCAGGCAGTGACGCAGAGTGACCCGACGGGTGTCAACCGGGGTACCGCACCTGATGCGGCTATCCCCGGATATCAGGTATCCGGAAAAACTGGCACTGCGCAGCAGGTTGACCCTGTGACCCACGCGTACTCCAACTCGGACTATTGGATTACTTTTGCCGGCATCGCACCGTCCAATGATCCGAGATTTGTGATCGCGTTGATGTTGGACGATCCAGAGCGAGGCGTTCACGGTGGTGGTGGACAGACGGCCGCGCCACTCTTCAAGGACATCGCCTCCTGGCTCATTGAGCGAGACAACGTCACCCCCGTTCCACCGGGCGAGCCGCACGTATTGCAAGTACCGTAACGGGCAATAGTGAACGCCCGTTGCACGTAGTTTTTAATCCGCGTGCCAAGGGGGCATACTGGTACGTCGGACTGAGATAAGTAGTAAGAAAAGGAACGTAAACCAAGTGGCTGTGACAATCGAACGCATTGCGACCGAGTGCGCTGGAGAACTACACCTTCGCCAGGGGTCTCCAGACCTCGAGGTGTCCCACATTGCTATCAACGGTGCCGATGCCCGTCCCGATGGTTTGTTTGCCGCCGTTGCAGGTACACGCAGCCATGGGGCTAAGTTTGCGGGTTCCTCTCAGGCAGCGGCGATTGTTACCGACAAGCCTGGCTACGAAATCCTGAAGACGGCCGGCGAAACCCGTCCGGTCATAGTTTTCGACGACCTGCGGGCACATCTCGGCGCTGTGAGTGCTCTCGTATGCGGAAACCCGTCGGCATGCATGACCGTCATCGGTATCACAGGAACCTCGGGTAAAACCACGACGAGCTACATGATGGAAGCGGGGCTTGCTGCCGCTGGCGCCACCGTCGGGCTCATTGGGACAACAGGCACACGCATCGCTGGCAAGAAGGTTCCCACGTCTCTGACCACACCGGAGGCTCCGACGCTGCAGGAACTATTCCTTACCATGAGGGATGCAGGTGTCACACACGTTGTCATGGAGGTCAGTTCCCACGCGATCGCTCTCGGGCGCGTCGGTGGTGTTGATTTCGATATTGCCCTGTTTACCAACCTGTCCCAAGACCATCTGGATTTCCATCCGACGATGGAAGACTATTTCCACACAAAGGCAAAGCTTTTTGTTCCCGGCTCTCCGCTGCGCGCGAAGAAGTCTATTATCTGCGTCGACGATAAATGGGGTGTGGATCTCACCCGACTTGCCGGTCCTGCAGCTACGACGGTGTCCACGAAGGGGGCTCCGGCGAACTTTATGGCTACAGATATCGAGACTGAGCCGGACGGAACCTCCCAGTTCACTGTCGCGTACAAGGGGAAGAAGCAGCGCGTGACGTTGCACATTCCCGGTGTCTTCAACGTTGCTAACGCGAGCCTTGCCATCGCTGCTGCTGCGTTCACGGATCTCGATGTCCGTACGTTTATCGCCGGGTTGGCGAACATCCAAGTTCCAGGCCGGATGGAAAAAATTGACAATGACAAAGGCGTGTTAGCTGTCGTGGACTACGCTCACAAACCAGCAGCACTTGAAGCAGCGATCAAGGCGGTTCGCGACGAAGTAGAAGGCCGTGTTATCGCTGTATTTGGCGCTGGCGGCGACCGCGACCATGGCAAGCGCCCGATCATGGGGTCCGCAGCAGTGGCCGGTGCCGATGTCGTCATTATCACGGATGACAACCCTCGGTCGGAAGATCCGGCTACCATCCGCAAGGCCATCGAAGACGGAGCGAAGGAATTCGTTGTCTCGCACCCGAGCCGTCGCAGCGTTGAAATCTGTAACGTGGGTGATCGTGGCCAGGCTATTGCTCTTGCAGTGAATAAATCGCAGGCTGGGGACGCAATCATTGTCGCTGGCAAGGGACACGAACAGGGGCAGCTAGTCGGAGGCGAGATGAGAGATTTTGATGACCGGATAGAACTCCGTCGCGCCCTCGCGGCGGATACCGGCGCGCAGGAAAGCTAGTTGGCTGGCACCGCGTTCTATACCTACTAATCTGACTTGGGTAAACCGGAACAATACCGGTACGACACGACCGAAAAAGGACGGATCATGATTCCACTTCGCCTTGGCGACATCGCTGCCATCACCGGCGGTGAACTAGTAGACGGCGCGGAGCCAGACACGATGGTCACAGGGCCCGTAGAATTTGACTCCCGCAATGTTTCTGCCGGTTCCTTATTCATCTGCCTGCCCGGTGCCCGCGTAGACGGCCACGACTTTGCCGGTATCGCTGTCGATCAGGGAGCGGTTGCCTGCCTCGAAGGGCATCGTACCGGCCAACCAGGCATCCTCGTGGATAATTCTGACGCTGACGAGTTAAGCGACTCTGCTACATCTTACGTCTTGGAGGCAGACAATACAGGTGAAGGCCAGGCCGTTATCACCGCCCTGTCGAAGCTAGCCCGCGCACACACGAAGAAGGCTGTTGAGGAAAATGGACTTACCGTCATTGGTGTGACCGGTTCGGCAGGTAAGACATCGACGAAGGATCTCATCGCGAGCGTCCTGCGACAAGCCGGAGAGACCGTGGCGCCACCCGGCTCTTTTAACAACGAACTGGGGCATCCCTATACCGCACTCAAAGTAGGCGAGCACACGACATATCTCGTGAGCGAGCTGTCTGCGCGTGCTATTGGGAACATCGCTCACCTTGCCCGGATCGCCCCGCCGCGGATTGGTGCTGTCCTCAATGTGGGTACCGCGCACATCGGAGAGTTTGGGTCCAAGGAGAATATCGCTCAAGCAAAGGGTGAACTCGTTGAAGCTCTTCCACCAGCGGCAGACGGCGGAGTCGCAGTGCTAAATGCTGACGATCCGCTCGTTATCGGCATGCGCAATCGGACTTCTGCACGGATCGTGACTTTCGGCATGGATAATCCGGCGACGGTCCGTGCCGAAGATGTGGAATTGGATGCCGTGGCTCGTGCAGCATTTACACTGTGCATCGAGGGGGAGAAGGCCCGGCGCATCCAGCTGCGAGTCTTCGGCCGTCACCAGGTGTACAACGCCCTCGCTGCTGCTGCGGTTGGTCACGCCGCTGGGCTCGACTGTGAGTCGATCGCCGATGCACTGAGCGAACATGTTTCCTCTTCGGAGTACCGCATGGATGTGCGTACCCGCGCGGACGGCGTCACAGTGATCAATGATTCGTACAATGCCAACCCGGACTCCATGCGGGCTGGTATTGACGCACTCGCGTTTACCGCGTCTGGCCGCGAGGACTGCCACTCTTGGGCCGTTCTCGGGTCGATGGGGGAGCTCGGTGACGATTCTTTGACTGAACATGCGGCGCTAGCCGAGGTTCTGTACAACCGCCATGTCGATAATCTCGTCGCGGTTGGAGATAACACCGCGATGGGCGCATTGGCATTAGAGGCTCGCCGATACGGTGTTAATACAGAGGTGGTTTCAACCACACAAGAGGCTGCGGATATAGTTTTAAGGCACCTGAAACCAGGAGACGTAGTTCTGGTGAAGGCCTCCAACGCGTGTGGCCTGTGGGCTGTCGCCCACACGATCCTCGCAGACCCGGCGGCCGCCGGTGCACAAGATTTATCCGATAGCTCCAGTAGCAATTCGCGTGAGGTGAAGTAGCGCGCATGACCCAGATCATTATTAGTGGCGTCATTGCCTTTTTGTTCTCCATTTTGTTCACCCCGTTCCTCATTAGGAAGTTTTCCTCAGAGGGCCTGGGGCAAGAGATCAGGGAGGACGGCCCCAAATGGCATTTGGCAAAGAGAGGTACTCCCACAATGGGAGGAATCGCCATCCTCTTGGGGATCATCGTCGCCTATGTCGTGACATCCATCTACGCCTCGATTATGGGCTATGGCGGGTTTACGGCATCTGGTTTGTTGGTTCTTGGGCTCACCCTCGCTATGGGGCTCCTGGGATTCGCAGATGACTTCATCAAGTTGTACAAGAACCGTAACCTCGGCCTGAACAAGACTGCGAAGTTGGTTGGGCAGTTCGTAGCTGCCATCCTGTTCGGTGTCCTCGTCGTTCAGTTCCCTGACGAGTCCGGTCTCACCCCCGGATCCACGAGTCTGAGTTTCCTGCGAGACATCCCCACAATCAATCTGTCGTTCGGCGATGGCGGCATCATTGGTGCTCTCGGCTTCGCCGTATTCCTGGCCTTCATGTATATCCTCATTTCAGCCTGGTCGAACGCGGTCAATCTGACAGATGGTCTCGATGGTCTTGCTGCGGGCTCTACTGCAATGGTCATGGGCGCATATACCTTGATCACCTTCTGGCAGTTCCGTAACTCCTGCTCGGTGGCAGTGGAGGCCTCGTGCTACCGGGTGCGTGATCCGTTGGATCTCGCTGTCTTGGCTGCTGCCGGACTTGGTGCGTGTCTCGGGTTCCTATGGTGGAACGCGGCACCGGCAAAGATCTTTATGGGTGATACGGGGTCGCTAGCGCTCGGTGGCCTTGTGGCTGGACTGTCGGTCACCTCGCGTACCGAACTGCTCATGATCATCATTGGTGCGTTGTTCGTCGTAGAGGCTGCCTCCGTCGTGATTCAGGTGGCGAGCTACAAAGCCACGAAGAAGCGCGTGTTCAGGATGGCTCCTTTCCACCACCATTTCGAGGCAGGTGGTTGGGCGGAAACCACCGTGGTTATCCGCTTCTGGCTGCTTTCTGCGATGGCAAGCATTGCGGGTCTCGCGGCCTTCTATGGTGACTGGCTGACCTCAGCGCCAATGTAAGTGTCCACATAACTCGCGGTGCCGAACCCGGCACCGCTTTTTTATTACCTAGTTCTCCGTAACACGCGGTAAAATTGTGAATATTGTGACTTCATAGAAATTATGTGGCCCCTGGGAGGTGCATCCCCGCTTGCCCTGACTGAGTGAATAAACTGGGGTCACATAAAGTACTACCGCCAGCGAACCAACAGAAAGTGCAGTGGATATGAGTAAACGGGTCGGCTCGCTTCCAGAGCAGCTTAGAGGACCGCTCGTCATCGCTGGTGCGGGAGTGTCCGGTTCGGGCATTGCGCGCCTGCTATGTGGATGCGGGGCAGACGTAACTCTCGCTGATTCCAATGTGAAGGCGGGTGAACGCGTCGCAGAGGAGATCGGGTGCTCGTTCGTTCCATTGGACTATGCGGTGGATAACGTGCGCACTTTCTGCACTGTTGTCACATCGCCGGGTTGGCGTCCAACCTCTGAGCTTTTTGTCCGCGCAGCCGAGAGTGGAATTCCTGTCATCGGGGACGTAGAGGTTGCGTGGCGGCTTGATCAGGCCGAAGCTTTTGGCAAGCCCCACACGTGGGTCGCGATCACGGGAACTAACGGGAAGACGACAACGACAGGGATGGCAGCTGCCATGCTTGCCGGTGATGATCCTGCACACCCGCAGGCCCTGCCGGTAGGAAACATCGGTGTCGCCGTGGGGGATGCCCTTGCTCACGAACCGCGGGTGGACATTCTCGTAGCGGAGCTGTCTAGTTTTCAGCTGCACTATTCGTCAACGCTACATCCAGAGGTGGGAATAGTTCTTAACTTGGCCGACGATCACCTCGACTGGCACGGTAGCTTCGAAGCCTACGCAGCTGCGAAGGCAAAAGCACTGCATGCTCGAATTCCTCTCGTTAACGCTGATGATCCTGTGGTCCGAGCGCTTGCGCCGGATGCTGTGAGTTTCACGCTTCACGAACCGGCCGAAGGGCAGGTCGGAGTTCGCGATGGCTTTATTGTCGATCATGCCTTCGCCGACGGTATCCCCATCGCTCCCGCCGAAGGCATTTCTCCGCCAGGGCTCGCCGGAATTTCCGATGCGCTGGCAGCGACAGCCATTGCCCGCGCCCTCGGGGCATCGCCGGAACACATTGCGACGGCTCTCTCGACATACTCCGTGTCCGCTCACCGGGGTGCGGTAACGCACACGGGTGCAGGCGTGACATTCGTAGACAACTCAAAAGCAACAAACCCGCACGCCGCCACAATGGCGCTCAAGGGCGTGGACCGCTACATCTGGATCGGCGGTGGGCAGCTGAAAGGCGCGCACATCGATGATTTCCTGAACGAAAACGCACCGCATATGAAGGCTGCAGCGTTACTCGGACTTGATCGAGAACTTCTGCGTGCCGGGCTAGCGCGGGTACGACCGGATCTTCCTGTCTTCGTTTCTGATTCGACAGACAAGTATGGCGCGATGCGCGAAGCGATCGAATTTGTCACTCGAGTCGCCGAGTCTGGTGACACCGTCATGCTCGCACCCGCAGCTGCGTCGCTTGACATGTATGCCGGGATGGCAGAGCGCGGGGACATTTTCACCGAATTAGCCAGGGAGTACTTCCCACGTACCGAAAGCAACGGAGTCCGCGATGAATCGTAATGGGTCGGCACCGACGCGGGCGACCTCGGACGGGCCTCTGGTGACCTGGTGGCGTGCGCAACACGCCAAGCCACTCATGGACTACGGAGTGCTCATGGTGACTATTGGCCTGCTCACTGCTCTTGGTCTCGTTGTCGCATACTCCACGACGACTACGTGGTCGGTCGTTGCTGAAGACTCCACCGTGTGGAGCTCTGCAGTTCGCCAGACCATTTACGTCATCCTGGGACTCATCGTGATGTGGCTGGCCATGAAGCTGCCCCTCGATTGGGTGCGGCGGTTTTCTCCGCTGCTCATGGTGGTTTCGATCATTTTGCTCATCGCCGTGCTCATCGTGGGAACGGGTGCTGAAGAGGTCGGCTCCCAGTCGTGGTTGCGCCTGGGGCCGGTGTCCTTCCAGCCGAGTGAGCTTGCACGTGTGGCCATCGCCATTTGGGGCGCCCATTACCTTGCCGGGTGCACTGCGCCAGGGAAAAACCTCCACGTTCGGCAGTGGGTATTTCTCGGAGTGTCATTCATTACGTGCGTTCTCATCATGAGTCAGGGCGACTTTGGTATGACGGCGACAACCGTGCTGATTGTTGTCGCGTTGCTCTTTTTCACCGGGATGAGCTGGGTGTGGATCGCAGCAGGCGGCGGACTTGCGATGTTCCTCTTGGCTGTGCTGCTCATTTTTGGGTCGGGGTACCGTGCGGAGCGCATTAGTACCTACATGGATGCTCTGACGGGGCATTTCGACGAGACTCGGACGAGTGCATTTCAGACGTACCAGGGTTTCCTTTCGCTTGGAGACGGTGGGCTCCTAGGGCTCGGCTTGGGACAGTCGCGCGCCAAGTGGTACTACCTCCCCGAGGCGAAAAACGACTTCGTCTTCGCCGTCATAGGTGAGGAATTGGGTCTCTGGGGTGGCATCATTGTCATCGGCTTGTTCGCCGTGCTCGCGGTCTACGGTTTTCGCACTGCAATGCGGAATACGAAGCCGTTCATGGCCCTCATGTCCGCCACCTTGGTGGCTGGTATCGTCTTCCAGGCGTTTTTTAACATCGGCTACGTGATCGGTATGTTCCCTGTGACAGGTGTCCAGTTACCCCTGTTGTCTTCGGGAGGTACGGCGACGGTGATCACGCTGGGGGCGTTAGGCCTCGTTGTTTCCTGTGCGCGCCACGAACCGGAGGCCATTTCCTCCATGCAGTACAACGGCTTCCCGACGATCGACCGTCTATTGCGTTTGCCGGAGCCATCGCCGAACGACGGCATGTTGGGAGCGCGGCGCGCCACCCTGCCGTCGGAAGAGCAGCTGGAAAAGCGGCGTGAACGAGGTTCCGTGGCACAGCGTCCGGCGGGGACGAGACCACGTCGGCCACGCCCACATGAGCGAGCATCGACATCGGCGCTGAGACACGACTTTCATCCAGTGGAAAGAAAACGGCCGTCTGACGGGCGTCAAGAGCGCCCGTATACGACGGAGCGATACCGCGCGCACGGACGAGATTCAAGGAGAACAAGGTGAGTAAAGCACACGATCCGCTGTCAATCGTGGTCGCGGGTGGCGGAACAGCAGGACACATTGAACCGGCTCTTGCCGTGGCGGAGGTACTCCGCGATGACCATGGGGCGCGCGTGACGGCGCTGGGGTCGAAAAAAGGGCTGGAAAAGGATATTGTCCCGGAACGTGGATTTGATCTGCGGATGATTCGGCCGGTACCCGTTCCCCGCAAAGTGAACACCACGCTAGCCAAGCTTCCCTTCAACGTTGTCCGCGCGGTGCGGGAAACGCAGAAGATTCTCGCTGACGTTGAGGCTGATTGCCTCATCGGCTTTGGGGGTTATGTCGCTGCACCGGCGTATATCGCCGCACGCCTGAATAGTATTCCCTTTTTTGTCCACGAGGCGAATGCCCGTGCTGGCATGGCAAACAAACTGGGCATCGCCCTGGGCGGGATTGGGCTCACGGCCGTGAGCGGTTCCGGTGTGAAGGGAGATGTAGTTGGTGTGCCGATTGCCCGCCGGCTGTACCCGGGGGACGAGAAGACCCAGGCTGAGCGGAAGTCCCGGGCATGCGAGAAGTGGGGTCTGGATCCCGCCAAACGCACGCTCTTTGTTACCGGCGGATCGCAGGGCGCGCTGAGCCTGAACCGTGCTCTTGCCGGGGCAGTGGAGGCCATCACCGCCGAAGGTATTCAGGTGCTTCACGCCTACGGGCCGAAAAATGATGAGCCGGCCGAGCACGAGTCGTATACCTCCGTTCCGTTCATCAAGGACATGGACCTCGCCTACGCGCTGGCAGACCTCGTCGTATGTCGTGCGGGAGCGATGACGGTGGCTGAGGTCACCGCTGCGGGCATCCCCGCTATCTACGTCCCGCTTCCACACGGCAATGGTGAACAGGCGCTCAACGCCGCCCCGGTGGTTGCCACAGGAGGAGCCACGATTATCGCTGATGCCGAACTGACTAGTGACACGCTCGCATCGCAGGTGCTCGCTATCCTTAACGACGCCGAGATTCTAGAATCTATGAAGGAGGCGACGCGCCAGAGCACTCTGGGCCATGCCTCCAATGACATCGCCGAGCGGGTAATCGCTAAGGCACGGAGCTTTAGGAAGGGCAAATAAGTGGATCTCCACCGCGTACACATGGTCGGCATCGGCGGTGCAGGAATGAGTGGGCTCGCCCGCATCCTGCTGTCGAGAGGAGCGGTCGTTACGGGATCGGATGCTAAATCCTCCCGCGTCGTTCTCGCACTGCGTTCCATGGGAGCCGTGATTGCCGACGGTCACTCCGCCGACAACCTCACCCTCTCCGGCGAACGTCCAAACGTTGTCGTCACGTCGTTTGCAGCTATCCCGAAGGACAACCCCGAGCTCGTCGCAGCGCGTGAGCTCGGGATCCCCGTCATTCGCCGGAGTGACTTGTTGGCGGAGTTGATGAAGGACCGGATCCAGGTGCTGCTGGCTGGTACGCATGGCAAGACATCGACGACGTCGATGGCTGTTGTCGCCATGCAACAAGCCGGGCTCGACCCGAGTTTTGCGATTGGTGGGCAGCTCAACAAGGCAGGCACGAATGCGCACGACGGCACGGGACGCGCCTTTGTCGCGGAGGCAGACGAATCGGATGCGTCGCTCCTCAGCTATGCCCCCGATGTAGCCGTCGTGACGAACATCGAGCCAGACCACCTCGATTTTTTCAAGACACCGGAAAAGTACTTCGAGGTCTTCGACTCGTTCGCCGCTGTCGTAGCAGAAAACGGAGGCGAGCTCGTGGCGTGCGTGGAGGATGAGCATGCCTTGGCGCTGGCGCGCACAGCGCCGGGGACCGTGTACGGGTACGGCTTTGCTGCAACCCTTGTGGAAAATCCGACTATTACCCCGCTCGTTGCGGTTGACGAGGTCACGCTCACTGCTTACGGTTCAGTCGCGACGATGCACGTGCATGTGCCTGGAGGCGATGTCGTTCCCGTTGAGGTCACCGTCCGTACCCCAGGCACGCACATGGTTCTAAACGCAGCTGCAGCGTTGGGTGCCACGTTCCTTGCTTCCAAGCGGGAAAACGGTACCTTCGACGCGACTACTCTTAACCAGCTTGCTGCTGGTATCAGTGACTTCACCGGTGTGCGCCGTCGCTTCGAGCTGAAGGGGACTGTGGAACGTGGGCCTCTTGCCGGGGTGAAGGTGTACGACGATTATGCCCACCACCCGACGGAGGTTGCTGCTGTCCTTCGTGCGTGCAAAGCGAAGGCCGTGGGGGAGGCTCGCGCTGCAGGAAAGCCAGATGACGAGCGTCCGCGCGTGATCGTCTGCTTCCAGCCGCACCTGTACTCACGGACACTGAAGTTCGCCGAAGAATTCGGCGCAGCCCTGTCGCTGGCTGATCACGCGATCGTTCTAGACATTTACGGTGCCCGCGAAGAGCCTGTGGAGGGTGTGACCGGCGCGCTTGTAGCAGAAAAGATTGACAGTACCGGTGAATATGTTCCGGGCTTCAACGATGCCCCGGCGGCAGTGGCGCGGGTGGCAAAGCCCGGCGATATCGTCCTGACGATGGGTGCGGGATCTGTGACGATGCTAGGGGCGGAAATTATCCGCAGCCTGGAAGAACTAGCTGACTAAGAAGAAACGAGGACAATTCGGCGTGCGGAAGCTACTCATCGGCTTGGGGGCCATCGTGGCTATGGTGGCCATCGTGTGCGGGCTGGTTTTCTTTGCGCCGTGGTTCGCGGTAAAAAGCATCGACGTGCGCGGTGCGGAGCACGCGTCCGTGGAGGAAATTCAGCAGGCCTCGGGTGTGATGGTGGGGGAGCAGCTGGTGTCTGTGGATGCCCCCTCGGCGGCCCGCCAGGTCGTGGCTCTGCCGTGGGTGAAAACCGCTACAGTGAGCAAGAAGTGGCCATCCACGGTCTCCGTCGCGGTCATTGAGCAGCAGGCGGTAGCCTATGTCAAGACTGCGGAGGGTACGACGCTCGTCAATGCGGACGGTGTACCCTTCGTCATCGACGAGGCACCTCTCGGCACGGTGGAGATTTCCGGGGCATCGGTAGATGATCCAGCGGTGTTCTCGGCGTGTCTCGCCGTCGTGGGGGCGCTTCCGGAGGGGGTGCGGAAGGAGGTTGCTCGCGTGCAGGCCCCAAGCCAGTACGAAATCACCCTGGAGCTTCTCGACGGTCGCAGTGTTTATTGGGGGTCGGCCGAGCAGGCGCACAACAAGGCGGTTGCTACCGAACTGGTGTTGGCTCGTCCGGGCGAGCGCTTCAATGTCTCGAACCCGCAGCTTGTAACCGTCGACTAGCTCCTCATCGGGAGCCAAAACCGGCTTCGACGAGCAGGAGAGCGGGGATAACAATCCACCATAAACCCTAAACCTCAAGTAGAGGGTGGAGACACGCCGCGTACGTGGTAGAACACATTTTGGTCGCTGTGGTTGAAAATTGGAAGGAACCTTTAACCGGGGTCTCCAAAGAAGACCTTGCACACGAAATTTTTGTCACAGAAAGGCGAGCTACCCATTATGACCTCACCAGATAACTACCTCGCCGTCATTAAGGTCGTCGGTGTCGGCGGCGGCGGTGTGAACGCGGTCAACCGCATGATTGAGGAGGGGTTGAAAGGTGTTGAATTCATTGCCATCAACACCGACTCGCAAGCCCTCATGTTCTCCGATGCCGATGTCAAGCTCGAGATCGGTCGCGCCGCTACCCGTGGCCTCGGTGCTGGTGCGAACCCCGAAGTGGGGCGTACCTCCGCTGAGGATCACAAGAATGACATCGAGGAGATTCTCAAAGGTGCGGATATGGTGTTCGTTACCGCTGGTGAGGGTGGTGGAACCGGTACTGGTGCGGCTCCTGTCGTGGCGAATATTGCAAAGAAGCAAGGCGCACTCACCGTTGGCGTGGTTACTCGCCCATTCACCTTCGAGGGACGCGCCCGCACCAAGCAGGCGATGGAAGGTATCGAGGCCCTGCGTGAAGTGTGTGACACGCTCATCGTTATTCCGAATGACCGGCTGCTGCAGCTCGGCGACGAGAACCTCTCCATGCTCGACGCATTCCGCGCCGCAGACGAGGTGCTCTTCAATGGTGTTGACGGCATCACCCGCATCATTACCACCCCGGGCATCATCAACGTCGACTTCGCCGACGTTCGCGCCGTTATGAGCGATGCCGGTTCCGCCCTCATGGGCATCGGCTCCGCACGCGGCGAAAACCGCGCGGTCACAGCCTCCATGCAAGCAATTGAGTCCCCGCTCCTGGAGTCCACTATCGAGGGAGCGCACGGCCTCGTCGTGTCCTTCGCTGGTGGCTCGGACATGGGCCTCCACGAGGTGAATGAGGCTGGCCGACTCATTGCGGAGAAGGCGGATGAAGACGTTCAGACCATCTTCGGTGCCATCATCGATGACAACCTCGGCGACGAAATCCGCGTCACGGTCATCGCCACCGGTTTTGACAACAAGAACAATACCGACGATGCAAAGAAAAAGGCAGAGGAGATCCCCGGCGGCCACGCGGAGGCGGCTTCCAGCTCTGCCGCGAGCGAGGAAGAGCGCTCGGCTCATAGCTATTCCGGTGATGTCACCCCAGCCCCCAGCGACTCGGATTCACTGTTCGGAGGTCGCTACACCCACGATGACCAGACCTCCCGTCACCGTCTCGCTGATGAACGGGAGCGTGAGCGCCCCGCCGAGCATGGTGAAAGCCGTGGTCTGTTCACCGGGCGTGACGAGGCCCCCCGCAGCTACCGCGGCCGTGGCTACGATGACCTCGACGACGGCGACGACGACCTCGATGTGCCGGGGTTCCTCCGCTAGAGGAGCGGGTACAGCGGTGATCGCTCACGCGTAGCCGTCGAAAAGCAACAATGGCGCAGAGTCCAGAGACAGAAAACCGGTGACAGTATGGACATGGCGAACACGAACACAGCCGAGCGACCTGTGAGGATCTTCTTCACGACGCGAGGCGGAGGGTTTTCGAAGGCGCCGTACGAGGGGCTCAACCTCGGCGACCACGTCGGCGACGACCCGACCTTAGTGGCGCGCAACCGCGCCCACGTGGCCGATGTCATCGGTCTGCCCCTCGAACGCTTCGTCTACATGGAGCAGGTTCATTCGCCGACCGTCACGGTGGTGGAGGCAACCACTCCTACGCCCGTTGAACTGACGGATGCCATCGTCACAACTGAGCGGGATCTGGCTCTGGTCGTACTCACCGCGGATTGTGTGCCGGTGTTGCTGTCAGACGCCGACCACGGCATCGTGGCTGCTGTCCATGCGGGTCGCCTTGGTGCCCGCAACGGGATCGTCAAAAAAACCGTGGAGCAAATGGTGAGCTTGGGAGCCACTCCCGCGACGATGCACGCATGGATTGGGCCCGCTGCCTCGGGCAGGCACTACGAGCTTCCTCAAGAAATGGTCGCAGACGTCGAGAAACACCTGCCAGGGAGCGCTTCGACGACAGTGAATCACACGCCGAGCGTGGATCTGCGAGTCGGCATTGTTCGCCAGTTGTACGGCCTAGGAGTCGTCGCGGTGAACACAGATCCGCGGTGCACCATTGAAGACACAGACTTTTTCAGCTATCGACGGGACGGGCGGACAGGCCGACAGGCCTCCATCATCTTCCTCCCCGCAGATAGCGAAGGAAACAACGGATAGCGCGCGCCACTCGGTGATTCCGCCGACACGGTGAGCACGCCAACACGGTGAGTACGCGCCATAGGATGAAAGGTTGAAGGAACGAGAACATGGCTCGGGAAGACGAGATAGCCGCTGGGCTCCAGCGGGTGCGCCAGCGAATCGCGGAAGCAAAGGCAGCCGCGGGTAGAACCGACGAGGTTCGCCTCCTTCCCGTGACTAAATTCCACCCTGCCTCCGATGTCGAGATCCTCCATTCACTGGGGATTGAAGCGGTGGGGGAGAACCGCGACCAGGAGGCCAAAAAGAAGGCGGCGGAATTTCCGTCCATGGCTTTCCATATGCTCGGACAGGTACAGACGAAGAAGGCTAATTCAGTAGCCCGCTGGGCATCTGCCGTTCAGTCTGTGGACAGTCTGACTCTTGTGCAAGCGCTCGATCGCGGAATGCAGCTCGCCCTGGACCGTGGCGATCGCACAACGGAGACTCTCGATGTCTATGTGCAGCTGTCGCTTGATGGCGACGAATCCCGTGGTGGCGTGATTGCCGCAGATGTCCCGTTCCTGGTCGAAGCCATCGAGGGTAGTACTCACCTGAGACTTGTCGGGTTGATGTGCGTGCCTCCTGTCGCCAGCGATGCGGACGAGGCTTTCGCCACCGCTTTGGACGTCAAGCAGGATCTCGATGCCCGTGCGGGACACCCCCTCGAGTTCTCCGCTGGGATGTCGGCTGACCTTGAAGTGGCAATCAAAAATGGCTCGACTCTTGTGCGTGTCGGAACCGACATTTTGGGGCCACGTCAAATACCGTAAAAACCAACAAACCACAACACTTACACAGCAACGTCAGGTGCGCGAAGGAAGGATCACACACATGACAAACGTTCAGAAATTCAAGGAATTCTTCGGGTTTGGTCCCGCAGAAGATTACGTAGCTGAGGACGAGTATTACGGCTCCCCCCGCGGCGGAGAGGATTACAAGCAGGAGAGCCGCTACGGGCGTTCCTACAGTGGCTACAGCCAGCCGCGCTATGAGTCCTCCGTTGTCACCGTCCGCCTGAATTCGTACCAGGAAGCTCGGCAGCTTGGTGAGCCTTTCCGCGATGGCGATGCCGTCGTTTTTGACATGACCGCCATGGACACCGCCGATGCACGTCGCATCGTGGATTTCGCCGCCGGCCTCGTCTTCAACGCACGCGGCACGATGGAAAAAGTCGGGCGGAAGACGTTCGCCATCATTCCTGAAGGAATGGATATTACGGTAGCGGACTTGGAGCGTGCCGCTCGCCGCTAGGCGGTCATCCACTTTCCAGCACTTTTGACGCTGCGTGCCCCCGGTCATGCCGGGGGCATCTGTTTTAGATAGAGTAGGACAAC
Source organism: Corynebacterium sp. HMSC073D01 (assembly GCF_001815555.1). NCBI lineage: Bacteria > Bacillati > Actinomycetota > Actinomycetes > Mycobacteriales > Corynebacteriaceae > Corynebacterium > Corynebacterium sp. HMSC073D01. The sequence continues at coordinate 53,283 of NZ_KV821025.1, forward strand.
TGTGAGTACTGTTACCTCCATACTGCTTCTCGTAGTGCAGATCTACACGTGGATTCTGGTCGCCCGCATCATCATCGAAATGATTGGCTCATTCTCGCGCGACTTCCGTCCGCCACGCTGGTTTTCCCTTGTATCCGAACCGCTCTTTGTCGTGACGGATCCGCCTGTGAAGGCTCTTCGCCGACTCATTCCGCCATTGCGGATGGGGAATATTGGCCTCGATATGAGCGTTCTCGTACTATTTTTTATCCTCCAAGTAATCGAAATCTTTCTCTCCGCTGCGGTCGCTTAATCGCCCCCTGACTTGGTATTTTGTGTCAACCCTGCAGGTGGGTCGCCAGAAAATCCGAGGGTTTCAGGTGTGACTTGCGTGGTAAATGGGTACACTAGTGACAGAAAAACAATTAAGATTAAGTACAAGTTGATGTGCAGCCCGGTTGGTTGCACTCACCGCAACCGGTGAAACCACCTAGGTAAGTGAAGGGATCCGTCAATGCCGCTGACTCCAGCTGACGTGCACAACATAGCCTTTAGCAAGCCGCCGATTGGCAAGCGCGGCTACAACGAAGACGAGGTTGATCAGTTCCTCGACCTCGTTGAGGACGAACTCGCCCGCCTGCAGGACGAAAATCAGGCTTTGCGCCAGCGCGTAGAAGACCTGCAGAAGGAAGCAGGCTCCGCCACCGCTGGCAGCACCTCCGTCGCTTCTATCTCCCGTGTGGACGAGGAAGAGATTCGTCGCAAGGTTGCCGCCGAGTACGAAGCAAAGCTCGAACAGGCTCAGAAGCAGGCCGCAAGCGCCCGCGAGGAAGCGGACAAGGCGCGTCGCGAGGCAGCATCTGCACGCAACGCACAGCAGAGCGCCAAAGTCGCCGATACGCAGGCTCCCGTCGAGGGTCAGGCATCCGCCGAGACGCACATGCAGGCAGCCCGCGTTCTTGGTCTTGCTCAGGAAATGGCCGACCGCCTCACCAACGACGCGCGCACCGAAAGCCAGTCCATGCTGGACGAGGCCCGCGCCGCCGCAGAGTCCACCATCTCGGATGCGAACTCCTCCTCGCAGCGCACCCTGGCAGATGCCAAGCAGCGCTCCGACAAGATGGTTCGCGAGGCGCAGGAGAAGGCAGACCGGCTCATCAGCGATGCCACTACTCAATCCGAAAACCAGATCCGGAAGGCTCAGGACAAGGCGAACGCCCTCCAGGCCGATGCCGAGCGTAAGCACACCGAGATCATGGCCACTGTCAAGAGCCAGCAGGCCGCTCTGGAGAACCGTATCGAAGAGCTGCGTACCTTCGAGCGCGAGTACCGCACTCGCCTCAAGACCCTCCTGGAATCCCAGCTGGAAGAGCTGCAGAGCCGTGGCTCCTCCGCACCGCGTAACCCGCAGGGCAATAAGTAGCCTCTAGCTGCAGCAGCCAGTGCAGTATGCTGTACTCGCTGCCATCGCGCTACCGTGCGTGCCGTTGTGATTCAGATGGTGTGATACGTATCTGGCTCGTTGCGTGTTTTCCGCCCCACGTGGCGCGACTGTCAAGCGAGTCGCGTGGTGTCCGGTAACGGTTAGCGTCGTCCCCTCCCACTCTGTGGGCGGGGACTTTTTGCTGCGCGGAACTGTTTTGGTGGTATAGTTTCGTTCCAAGGCTATGACCCGGCTATCACCGGCGAGCTCCCGGAAGAAAAGTAAAGCGCCCCGTAACGGCACGCCAGCACGGCAACGTCAGGGGGAGATACTGAGTAGAACCGGGCGGACATCAGATCGCCGATACAGATCCTTAAAAACTCGAGCGGAAGTGCAATGCGCTTCAAGCAGGGTGGTACCGCGCAACCGAGGTTGCGTCCCTGCGTTAACAAAAAATGACAGTTTTTAAGGAGTGATCCACTTATGACGGCGAAGAGCAACGTAGGAAATGTTTACCCGCGCGTCGACCTGTCCGGGGGCACCAGCAATTTCCCCACCATGGAGGAAAATGTTCTGGAGTACTGGGACAAGGACGACACCTTCCAAGCCAGTCTCAAAAACCGTGAAGACGCACCGGAGTACGTCTTCTACGACGGCCCGCCCTTTGCAAACGGCCTGCCGCACTACGGTCACCTCCTCACCGGCTACGTCAAAGACATCGTTCCCCGCTTCCAGACAATGAAGGGCAAGCTTGTCCGTCGTGTCTTCGGCTGGGACTGCCACGGCCTGCCGGCTGAGTTGGAGGCTGAAAAGCAGCTCGGCATCAAAGACAAGGGTGAGATCGAGGCCATGGGCCTCGAGGCCTTCAACAAGTACTGTGGTGAGTCTGTCCTCCGCTACACGGAAGAGTGGAAGGAATACGTCACCCGCCAGGCCCGCTGGGTCGACTTCGATAACGGCTACAAGACGATGGACCTCAACTTCATGGAGTCCGTCATGTGGGCGTTCAAGACCCTTTACGATAAAGGGCTCATTTACCAGGGCTTCCGTGTTCTCCCGTACTCGTGGGCCGAGCACACGCCACTGTCCAACCAGGAGACACGCCTGGATGATTCCTACAAGGACCGCCAGGATCCCACGTTGACCGTCACGTTCCCGATCACGGGTGCTGACGAAGGCAGCGCGGGCGCACAGGTTCTGGATCGGCTTTCCGACGTCTCCTTCCTCGCATGGACGACAACCCCCTGGACGCTTCCATCCAACCTGGCCCTCGCCGTGCATCCCGACGTCCGCTACGTTATCGTCACCGTCGGTAAAGACGGAATAGAGGAATTCGTCGGCCGGAAGTTCCTCCTCGCTGAGGATCTCGTGTCTGCCTACAAGAAGGAGCTCGGTACAGCGGAGGTCGTCGATACCTTTGAGGGCAAGGAGCTCGAGGGGCTGACCTATAAGCCGCTCTTCGACTTCTTCCTGGATACGGAGAAGGCCTTCCACGTACTGCTGGCCGACTACGTCACCACCGAGGACGGTACCGGTGTCGTCCACCAGGCTCCCGCCTTCGGTGAAGACGATATGAATACGTGCAAGAAATACGGTGTGGGACTGGTCATCCCCGTCGACATGGACGGTAAGTTCACGGAGCAGGTGCCGCCGTATCAGGGGCAGCTCATCTTTGATGCCAACAAGAACATCATCCGCGACCTGAAGCACATCGGCCGTGTTGTCCGTCACCAGACGATCGTCCACAGCTACCCGCACTCTTGGCGTTCCGGCGAGCCGCTCATCTATATGGCTCTGCCCAGCTGGTTTGTTGAGGTAACGAAGTTCCGCGATCGCATGGTGGAGCTCAACCACGAGAAGGTGGAGTGGATCCCCGAGCACATCCGCGACGGCCAGTTTGGCAAGTGGCTGGAGGGAGCCCGCGACTGGAACATCTCGCGTAACCGCTACTGGGGTTCACCGATCCCGGTGTGGGTTTCCGATAATGACGAGTACCCACGTGTGGATGTCTACGGTTCGCTGGATGAGCTGGAGCGGGACTTTGGTGTCCGGCCGACGAGCCTGCACCGCCCGTACATCGATGAGCTCACGCGCCCGAACCCGGATGATCCGACCGGAAAGTCCACGATGCGCCGCGTGCCGGAGGTTCTTGACTGCTGGTTTGAGTCTGGCTCCATGCCGTTCGCGCAGAAGCATTACCCGTTTGAGAACAAGGAATGGTTCGATACTCACTCGCCGGCCGACTTTATTGTGGAATACTCCGGCCAGTCCCGCGGTTGGTTCTACACCCTCCACGTGCTCGCAACCGCCTTGTTTGATCGCCCTGCCTACAAGCGCGTCGTCGCCCACGGTATCGTGCTCGGCAACGACGGCCTGAAGATGAGTAAGTCTAAGGGCAACTACCCGAACGTCAAGGAAGTCTTCGACCGAGACGGTTCTGATGCCATGCGCTGGTTCCTCATGAGTTCGCCAATTCTTCGCGGTGGCAACCTCATCGTGACGGAGCAGGGCATCCGTGAGGGGGTTCGCCAGGCGATGCTGCCGATGTGGAACGCCTACAGCTTCCTGCGTCTGTACTCCTCCAAGCAGGCCACGTGGTCTGTCGATTCCGACGACGTCCTGGATCGCTTCATCCTGGCCAAGACGAGGGACCTCGTCGAGGCTGTCGATGCCTCACTGTCCGCTAGCGATATCTCCGCGGCCTGCGACGAGATCCGCGTCTTCTGCGACGTTCTCACCAACTGGTACGTGCGTCGCTCGCGCGACCGTTTCTGGGCTGGTGACGACCAGTACCCGGAGGCATTCAACACCCTGTACACCGTGTTGGAAACCCTGTGTCGCGTTGCTGCACCACTGTTGCCGATGACCACAGAGGTGATTTGGCGCGGTCTGACTGGTGAGCGCTCCGTGCACCTGACGGATTACCCGGTTGCACAGGACTTCCCGGCAGATGACGGGCTCGTCCGTGCGATGGATCTTGTGCGCGCCGTGTGCTCGTCTGCCTCGTCTATCCGCAAGGCCGCTCAGCTGCGTAACCGTCTCCCGCTGAACAAGCTCACCGTTGCTGTTCCGGAGGCCGATAGCCTTGCTGAGTTTGCGCCTGTCATCCGCGATGAGGTGAATGTGAAGAACGTTGAGCTCACCACGGATGTCGATGCGGTTGGTTCGTTTAAGGTGAACGTCATCCCGAAGGTCGCCGCACCGCGCCTTGGCCGTGATTTCCAGCAGACCCTTGTCGCTGTGAAGAAGGGCGATTACGAGCGGGACGGCGATACGGTGAAGGCTGCTGGCCAGGTTCTCCAGCCCGGCGAGTACGAGGAGGTCCTCGTCGCTGCCGATCCGGATTCCACCGCCCGCATCAGTGGGCACAACGGTCTGGTCGTGCTGGATAAGAACGTGACGGAGGAACTGGAAGCCGAGGGCTGGGCAGCAGATGTCATCCGTGGTCTCCAAGATGCTCGCAAGGCTGAGGATTTCGAGGTCTCTGACCGCATCAGCGTCCGCCTGCAGGTGTCGGAGGATAAGGCCGAGTGGGCTAACCGCTTCGCCGAGCACATTGCAGAAGAGGTCCTCGCCACCGTTTTCGCGTTCACCGACGCGACCGGTGAGCACGAGATCATCGATGGTGTTACCGCCACGCTCAAGAAGAACAATTAAACAGGAACAACGAAGCAGATAGCCCTGCTGGGATTTCCTCGCCGGGATCCCGATAGCAGAACCTTGCTAAACACACGGTCCACAGCAGCGAGTACAGCCATAGCGGCGAGTGCAGCCACGGCAGCG